>CACXGH010000139.1 GCA_902767175.1 uncultured Ruminococcus sp. | reverse complement strand
GTGCGGGTAACAGGACTTGAACCTGCACCTCCTTGCGAAGACCAGCACCTGAAGCTGGCGCGTCTGCCAATTCCGCCATACCCGCATTTCACGGACACCGGATTTCCGACTGCTTGATTATTATAACAAAACAACCTCATTTTGTCAATATGATTTTTTAAAAAAATTTACTTTTTCTGAATTTGGATAATCTTGCATTCTATTATTAAAAATATATAAAATATTATGTATAAATTGTTCAGAATAATTAAACAATAATTCCCGAAAGGAAAATAATAAATTCAATTTTATGATATAATATTCAAATCCGGGAGGTCTTCCGGAGGAATAAAAAACACGAGGTAAGAATATATGAAATTTCAGGAAAGCTATCAGCTTATCAAAACAAAATTTGATGCTATGGATATGTCAAAGGTCGATAAGGACTTTTCAGCCGTTGTGAATATTACAGGTAAGAATTCCGGCAGCATTTATGCGGCCTATATAGGAAAGAAAAAAATAATAGAGCCTGTAAAACACGATAAGGCAAGCATTTTCGTTACGATGTCTGACAATACCTTTGAGGAGCTTATAAATAAAAAGACAGACCCGTTCAAGGCATTTACAACAGGCAAAGTAAAAGCAAAGGGCAATATCTTCCTTGCACTTTCGCTTTATAAGAAAATCAAAAAGTAAACTTTGACAAATCCCGTCAGATGTCTAATGACATGGCAAAGTATATATTTTAAAATAATATATAATGTAATACATTGCATCAGGAGATGATAATATGGCAGATTTTTCAATGGATGAATTCTACCGTGGAGATTCTATGAACGCCTATCAGTTCTTCGGAGCACACCCCGTATCCGATGACGATGCAGGCATTATGTTCAGAGTCTATGCACCTAACGCGTGGCAGATGGAGGTTATCGGTGACTTCAACGGCTGGGACGGCTGGGCTCACAAAATGAACAAGATCAACAGCGGTGTTTATGAGCTTTATGTCGCTGAGGCGAGAGTCGGTCAGCTCTATAAGTTCCGTGTTTATCAGAGGGGCGGAAATGTTGTAGATAAGGCGGATCCGTATGCCTTCCACAGCCAGCTCAGACCTGATACTGCATCAGTCATTACGAGAATTCAGAACAACTATAAGTTCAATGACGAAAAATGGCTCAAGAACCGTTCCAAGTGCTATGATAAGCCTATGAATATCTATGAGATACACATGGGCTCATGGAGAAAGCCTAAGGATAAGTCAGAGGCTGACGGCGGCGCTCAGTGGTTCAGATATGACGAGCTTGCTTACGATATAGTCAAGTATGTCAAGGATAATAATTTCACTCATATTGAGGTAATGCCGCTTGCAGAATATCCGTTTGACGGCTCATGGGGTTATCAGGTATCGCAGTATTACAGTGCTACATCACGATACGGTACACCTGAGCAGCTTATGAAGTTTGTCGATGTATGTCATCAGAACGGTATCGGTGTTATTATAGATTTTGCCTTTGTTCATTTTGTAAGGGATAATTATTCTCTCGGCAACTTTGACGGTACGGCTCTGTATGAATATCCGCCTTCAGACGTTTCTCAGAGTCAATGGGGCTCATATAACTTTAATCTTTCAAAGGGCGATGTTCAGAGCTACCTTATGTCATGTGCTGCATTCTGGCTTGACGCTTATCATTTTGACGGTATCCGAATGGACGCTATCAATAACGGCATTTATTGGATGGGTGATAAGAACAGAGGTGTAAATGACCGTTCTGTCGACTTCTTCAAGAAGATGAACTATAATCTCAACCGCAGCTTCCATAATGTAATGCTCATAGCTGAGGATTCCTCAGATTATCCCGGCGTTACACAGCCTGTAGAAAAGGGCGGTCTCGGTTTTGACTATAAGTGGGATATGGGCTGGATGAATGATACACTCAAATATATGAAGATAGATCCTCTTTGGAGAAGAGGCAGCCATAATCTTATAAATTGGTCCATGGCATATTTCTACTTCGAGCGTTTTATTCTTCCTCTGTCACATGACGAGGTAGTTCACGGCAAGGCGACTATTGTACAGAAGATGTTCGGCGGTGATTATAATAATAAATTTGCTCAGGTAAGGACACTTTACGCATATATGATGACTCACCCCGGAAAGAAGCTTAATTTCATGGGCAATGAGCTTGCAATGTTCAGGGAGTGGGATGAGACAAAAGAGCTTGATTGGTTCCTTACTGATGAATATCCGATGCATAAAATGTTTGCGGACTATTTCAGAGAGCTGAACGGTCTTGTTACTCATAATCCTGCATTCTATGAAAAGGACTATGAGCAGGACGGTTTCTTATGGATAGACGCAGATAATGCCGATGAGAATATGTACGCATATTACCGTATTACAGACGGTCAGAAATATGCTGTAGTGCTGAATATGTCTCCCGTTACAAGAGAGAATTTCCGCATGGGTCTTAAAGACGACTGTACTATCAGAGAGGTACTAAACAGCGATGATAAGCGCTTCGGCGGTTCGGGTGTTGTTAATCCCGATCCGATCAGATCAGAGCCTGTAAAGCATAACCAATGGGATAACTCAGCAGTGTTCACGCTGCCTCCGTTTGCGGCGGTCGTATTTGAGGTAAAGGATACTCCTAAACCCAAGACAAAAAAGCCTGCCGAAAAAAAGGCATAACTTAATAAATACCAGCCTGCACAGCAGCTGTATAAGGAATATACGGAGCAGAAAATGCTCCGTATATTTTTGCACAAATAAAGACATAATGCGACATTTTTTTCCTGATAATTTAATCACCTGAGCAAAAAATATATCAACATAAACAAATATCTGATTTAATATTTGTATGTAATTACATACATATTTAATGTTTTGAACAAAGTGAACCTGTAATATTCTTGCATAATTCCTATTGTTATTTATTTGATAATCTTTTATAATCTTAACAGCGACACGGAATATCAAATATTCACAAGTGAGGTGCAATGAATTGAGATTACGCAAGCAGGCTCTTGGAACGAGAAATCTGATCGGAACAAGGGTAGAGGAAGCACGAAAAAAGAAGGGTATGAAGCAGAAGGAGCTTCTTGCACAGCTTCAGGTAAACGGTGTAGATATGAATGCATCGGGTCTTTCTAAGCTTGAGGGTCAGATAAGATATGTTACCGATGTTGAGTTGGTCGCACTGGCTGATATCTTAGAGGTATCGGTAGACTACCTTCTTGGCAGAGAAACAAAAGACACAAAAAAATGAATACGGCACGGATTTGAGTCCGTGCTCTTTTTTTGTGCATTTTTTGTTTACATTATCAGGAAAATGTGCTATAGTATTATAAGTTAATACATTATCCGGAGGTATGTCAAATGGAACAGTATAAAAAAGAATTTATTGAGTTTATGGTGGACTGTCAGGTGCTTAAATTCGGTGACTTTGTTACAAAAAGCGGCAGAAAGACACCTTTCTTTGTAAACACAGGCTTTTACAGAACAGGTGCTCAGCTCAGAAAACTCGGTCAGTATTATGCAGAGGCTATAAATAATAGCTTCGGACTTGACTTTGGCGTTCTTTTCGGACCTGCATACAAGGGTATACCCCTGTCTGTAACCGCTGCTATTGCTATCAGCGAGAAATTCGATAAGGATATCCGCTACTGTTCAAACCGCAAGGAAATAAAAGACCACGGTGATAAGGGAATACTTCTCGGCAGCCCGATAAATGACGGCGATAAGGTAGTTATAATCGAAGATGTTACTACAGCAGGAACATCAATTGAGGAAACTCTGCCTATTATCATGGCTCAGGGCGATGTAAAGCCTGTAGGTCTTGTTGTCTCTGTGGACAGAATGGAGAGAGGTCAGACAGAAAAAAGCGCACTTAGTGAGATTTCGGAAAAATACGGACTTAAGACGACAGCTATCGTAACAATGGCTGAGGTCATTGAGCATCTCTATAATAAGGAATATAAGGGAAAGGTTATTATTGACGATACCCTTAAAGCCGCTATTGACGCTTATTACGAGCAGTACGGCGCTAAAGCATAATTATCAATGCCGGAGCACTTTTGTGCTCCGTTTTTTTCAGCAGGAGAATAACTATGAACAGAAAAATCATTTCAATAATAACTACACTATGCCTGCTTTGCTGTACATTTTCTATTCCGTCACTGGCATTTGAAAACAATGAAAAAACAGGGAAAAGTACAGTTCTTATCGTCACTCTTTGTGAAGCTTCATTGCTTGACAGTGTGAATAACAGCAGCGGCAGATACGAAACAGTAAGAGATCTTATACTTTCTGATGATGGAAAAAACGTTTCTGACAGCATAATAAGCGGTCAGAACAGTGTTATCTCTGAAATAAAGATCAGGATACCGCAGGCTGATTTTTCCGACACAAGACGCTTTACAGCCGTAACCAATGCCTTTACAATGAAGGCTGATATTGCCGATATTCCTGCAATAAAGGCTGTAAGCGGAGTAAAGAATGTCATGGTCTCGCATACGGAAAGTATAATTGACAGCCCCGCAGAAAATGACAATGATAACGGCACATCAAAGAAAAAACCTGCTCCCGAAGAATACGATACAATAGGCATGGCATCAAAGGAAGAAGCAGGTATCAGTACTGCATATGAAAACGGCTACACAGGCAAAGGTACGCTTATAGCCGTAATTGACAATGAATTTGATGTAAGACATGACGTTTTTTCCGCAAAACCGAAGGGTATGAAATATAACAAGGACTATGTCAAGCATATCGCCGCCTCAGGAAAGCTTGGTATTTCTGCAAAATACAATATCAACGACATTTTTTATAACGGCAAGATAATCTATGCGTATGACTACGGAGAAAACGATAATAAATGTTACTCGGGAAAGACAATATCACATGGCACCCATGTTGCAGGAATTGCCGCAGGAAATAATAACGGTCAAGGAACATATAATTTCAAGGGTATGGCTTACGATGCACAGCTTGCACTGTTCAAAATATCCGATAAGGACGGCACACTGAAGGACGAAGCTATTGTGGCTGCACTTGACGATGCGGTAAAGCTCGGACCCGATGTAATAAACTGCAGCTATGGTGCAGTTGAATATCTTACACATGATTATGAAGGAAAACAGCTTTACACTAAATTATTGGAGAGCGGAACCGCTGTTATAGCGGCTGCAGGCAATGATGCATACAATGGCTATGCGATAGGCATAGATGAAATACCCGCCTCATATATAACCTATGGTACTATAAATTCACCGTCATCACTTAAAGGTGCGTTCTCCGTTGCGTCATCGGTACCCCGGAACACATACATAAATACGTTTTTCTTTGTTTTTAATAAAAGCAAAACTCCCGTAAGTGCGGAATTGATTTATTCCAGACTCGG
Source organism: uncultured Ruminococcus sp. (assembly GCA_902767175.1). Taxonomy (GTDB): domain Bacteria; phylum Bacillota; class Clostridia; order Oscillospirales; family Acutalibacteraceae; genus UBA1213. Next base: position 2,939 of record CACXGH010000139.1, on the reverse strand, counting down.
ATTTGACGATCTTTATCCCGAATTGAAGCATATATCCGCAGAAGGCTCTGAAATACCGGATTCTGAGGAAGTTGACAAGGTTGATTATGTTTATATCAAGGGCACCGGAACTAAGAAAGATCTTGAAAGCACTGATGTAAAAGATAAGATTGTCATACTTGACGAAGGAGAATTATCGGTAGATACGCTTATAAGAAATTCCGCAGCTAAGGAATGCTATGCGTTGATTGTTATCCGCAAGGAGAAAGAGAGCCGTTTTGAAGTAACAAAGAATGAAGAATCGGAGTTTTTTGTCTACTCCGTTGACAGCTCCAATAAGGAATACTTTCTTAAGCACCCGACAGGCACTGTCTCAATAAGACAGACAACAGGGCTTGTGACTCAGCCTGAAAGCGATCCGCGCAGCATATCAGAATTTTCATCAGTCGGTACACTTGCCGACCTTACGCTGAAGCCCGAAATAACGGCTCCGGGAGATAATATTCTCTCTTCAGTAAGAAATCACGATTTTGCAAAGATGTCAGGCACATCAATGTCAACACCGTTTGTTGTCGGAGCTTATGCAATAATGAAACAGTTCGCCGGAGAAACAGGAGCATCAGAGCTGCGTTCTCCGTACAGTACCGAGGAATATATTTATAAGCTGCTTATGAGTACGGCTCAGCCGCTTGAATATACGGAAGGGGAAGGCGGAAATTACTACAGTCCCCGTATGCAGGGAGCCGGACTCATTGATCTTTCCTCAGCTATTACGACAAAAGCGTATCTTTCATGCAATGACAGCCGGCCGTCTGTATCTTTGGGGGAAAGTGAGGACGGCAGATACAGCTTTGATTTTACTCTTACCAATTTTTCTGACAAGGAAATAAGCTTCACACCTGAAATTATTCTTCAGACCGATGCATACGAGAAAAAGACGGATAAAAAGACCGGCAGTTTTACCTATATAAATACTCTCATTCCCGAAAATATCAACGACAGGGCGGTAATTACCGTTTCATCTGACGGAAAGCCATGCGATATAATAACTGCCAGACCCTGCAGTGATGTCAAGATAACAGTAAGCATAGAGCTTGACACGACGTATATCAGAAACCACAGTGTTATATTCAGCAACGGCTTTTATACAGACGGTTTTGTATTTCTGAGAGCCGAGAATGAGCCTGTTCTCAGTCTGCCGTTCTCAGGTTTCTGCGGAGATTGGTCAAAGGGAAGGATATTCCCGGATAATATGTATCTTGATGAGAATGCTAAAAACACAGGCTTTCCCGATGCGAGAAGTACACTTTCTATTGTATCGTCATTCAATTCTGAGTCATATTTTTCCGAAACAGCAGGAAAGAATATATTCGGCTATACGGGGCTGCCTTATCAGATCTCATTCGGAAGAAACAGCCTGCGCTCATATCTTGGCATACCCGATGATGTTGTATCATCTCCGTCCGTACTGCTGCCTTCGGTCTATCTTATGAGAGAAGCATTTGATTTTACGCTGAGTATCTTTAATGAAAACAACGAGCTTATCTTTCGCACGAACTTCGGAGACATTTCCTGTTATTTCGGAGTGCCTGACGGTCCGTACAGCAACTTTATCGAGCATTCAAAGCTTGATAAGCTGCAAAGCTACTTCGACCTTATGCCGACTCTGAGTGAGGGCAACTATAAGCTGATGCTCACTGCTTCAACTGTAGAACCTGACGGCAATGCAGGAAGAACGGAATCTACAGCCTTTACAATAAATGTAGACAATACGGCTCCTCAGCTTGATGATTATTACCTGCAAAGAACCGATGACGGCAAGCTTTATCTTTATGTTGATGCAGTCGATAACCATTATATACAGGGCATAAGGCTAAGCGCCGTACAGCACGATAATGAGGGCAACCTCAGCTCCACAATGGATATGTATGATGATATTCTGCAATATTGGGGAAAGAATGATAATTTCGTTCAGTATTCCTATGACCCGGAAACACGAAGATTTCATTTCAGATATGACCTTACCCGATACAAGAAATTCATCAAGGGTAAAATGGAAGAGAAAAACGAAATATATGAGGACGAGGATCTTACTATCATTTTTGAGAATGAAAAGAAATATTCAGACATTGAAAAGGATATAATTTTCCTTGAAGCTGTTGACGATGCATATAACTGTAGTGAGGGACAACAGATAAATATCAACTCATACGGAGAAGCAATGCTCAGATTTGTTGATGAAAACGGCGATCCCGTTCAGGGTGTCAGCATTATTGCGCCTGACTGTACCCGTGCAAGCAACGAGGACGGTCTCCTTCCGCTGAGAAATCTTCCTCTCGGAACTAACAGCTACAGGATAATCTGCGACTACACACTTGCAGACGGCAGCACTTATGCAGCATTTGATCTTACAAAACAGAACTATAAAACCGATAAGACCTTTGTTGTAAAGAAGATAGAAAAAAATGAGAGCAGTCAGGAAAGCACGGATAAGAAAACACCGACCGTGATAGTCAACTTCAGTACAGGCAGCAGCAATTTATCTTTTGAAATCAGCCTTGCTGTATTTACTTCGTCATGCTTGACGCTCATCTGTTTACGCAGGAAAAAGAAAAACAGATAATATTTAAAGGCAGTATACAGTATGTTACGGAAATTACACTGCCTTTGTAATGCAAAAACACCGCACAGAACGATAAGCGAACTGTGCGGTGTTTGTTATGATGCAGAAAATTTACTCGGCTTTTGCACCGAACATATTGAAACGGAAGAGCTTGCTCTCATCCTCTGGATTCTGACATTCAAGATGAGCATTTGTAATCTTGCCGCCTTCGATAAGCTGTGTAAAACCGATAAGCTGACAAAGCTTGCTCTTAAGGTTAAGGCGGTCTCCCTCGTCAGTTACCAGGAATACATCACCCTCACAGGTGTCAATAACAGCAAGGAATTCCTTAACGTCC
>CACXGH010000138.1 GCA_902767175.1 uncultured Ruminococcus sp. | reverse complement strand
GAGCTAAAGCTCCCCGACGTCTGTTGACGGCGTCGCTCGCTCCAATCAAGCGAGCTTGTTGGAGCTTTGCTCCTTGTTTAATTATTTTTTACAGCAAAAGCAGCTTCTCACTCGATATTATCACCAAATTATTTGAATGTGAAGTTCAAAAAAATATAGAACACGACATTTTTTCAAAAATAATTTGCCAATCGGTGTATTCTGATATATAATAGGAAAGTCAATAAATATTTCAGAAAATGCCGCCGGAATAGAGCTTAGCCTATCCCCTGACCTTATGTATAATTACGAAGGAGGCTGTATTATGTCTGTTGATAACAACGGCAATAAAAGAAACCCGGAAAATAATGACAACGGTGTAGTTTTCCATAAAAAAGCCACTAATACAGAAGCAAAACGGAGCAGTTCCGCACCGACAAGCAACGTTTATACATCACGCAAGAAAAAAAAGCGCCGTCTTGCAATAAACATCACGGTCTCAGTAATAGCTTCCCTGCTTATTATCGCCGGCTGTGTTCTCCTTGTCGTTTACAATTATTTCCATAGAATCAATTATATGGAGATAGACACACAGTCAAGTCAGAAACAGAGCAGCAATATAAAACAGACTTCCGACAGTCAGTCGGGTTCAACAAGCGATGTAAAGACCTATGACGGTGACCTGCTGAATGACCCTATGGTACTGAATATCATGCTGTTCGGTGAGGACAGAAGATATAACTCCGATGTCGGCAATTCCGATACGATGGTTATTTTCTCTGTTGATACCCGCCATAAAAAGATTAAAATGCTTTCCCTTATGCGTGATACCTATGTAGATATCCCCGGATATGGTGAAAACAGACTGAATGCAGCATATACCTTCGGAGGTCCCGCTCTTACGGTGAGCACGATACAGAAAAATTACGGAATCAAGATAGACCGTTATGCTGTTGTGGATTTCGGCAGCTTCAAGAAGATAATCGACACACTTGGCGGAATAGACATTGATCTTACCGCAGATGAAGTTGATTATATCAATTGGCAGACATGGATAAACGACCAGGAAGAGTATTCCGAGGCGGATCCTTTATATAAAGAGGATATCCGCAGCAGACTGAGAGCCGTCTGGTTTGCTACTGTAGCCGAGAGCGAAAAGCCTATAAATAAAGATACTCTCACTTTTACCAAGAAGGACGATAACAGCGAGCCTACCGCAGCGGTACATCTTAACGGCAGACAAGCACTCTGGCAGGCACGCAACCGCGGTGAGGACGGTATATGCAGCGGTGACGACTTCACAAGAACAAAGCGTCAGCGTGACGTTATCTCAATAATCATCAACGATCTGAAAAATGCCGATATAGGCACTCTTCTCTCGGTCATTTACGAGATAGGACCATATATCACTACCAATATCAAGACATCAGAGATAACATCTCTTGCCGGCGACCTGACAACTTATCTCAAGTATGATATTGTTTCAGAGTCTTCACCCTCTATTGATACTATCGGCACACTTTTCTATTTTTCAAGCAGCGATCATCCTATTTATATCAACGGCGGATTTGCTTCTGTAATTCTGATTTATAATTGGGACGATTTCAGACAGCGTGTTGCAGAGTTCATATATGAAGAACAGGTGGCAAGAAGAGAAGACAGCACATCATAAAATACAGCAAATCAAAGCAGGCAGTTCCGATTTCGGAGCTGCCTGTTTTTGCCGACAGTATCGTACTGTCATATTATTATTCTTTCTCATCATTCTTTACGGGAGCAAACGGGACGGTATCAAATACCTCCATTACACGATCCCTCATCCACAGCATAGGATTTATACGAACTGCAAAACCGTAACCGTTATCCATTCGCCAGCGGTAGCTTTCAGCCTGCGGAATGCCGTACAGAGCGAGTATCGTCATAATAACTCCGCCGTGGGTCACAATAGCTGCTGTGCTTTTATTATCCGCAGAAAGCTCTTCTACTATTCTTTCAAAGCCTCTTGCAACTCTTGCAGCAAAGTCCTTTCCGCTCTCCCCGTCAGGAGGAGGTGTTTTATCGGAATTCTGCAGCCAATCCGCAAATTCCGGAGTACCTGAAAGCTCCTCGGCACTCTTGCCTTCCCACTTGCCGAAATCACACTCACTCAGGGAGCTTACGGTCTTTATATCCCTTTTGGGATATATAATTGAGCAGCTTTCGGTACAGCGTACAAGAGGACTTGAATAAATCACCTCAGGATAAGGATAGCCTGCAGTGTCTCTTATATGGGCAAGTATACTCTTTCCTTTCTCCGAAAGATGTACATCTGTTCTGCCTATATAGCGTCCTTTGTTGGTCTCGTCAACTGCTCCGTGACGGATAAGATATATCGTGTATGAGCGCATTTTACACCTGTCCTTTTCCAAGAAATTTTTTCAATATCGGGCATCAAAAAACAAAAAATAACTTTACAAATTGTTTTAAATGTTATATAATTTACATACTGTTTAATCTGTCATATTATGTCGCAGTATGCCATATACTACGATGTTTCTGACAGTAAATAATGATATGTTTCATACCTAATAATATATAATTTTAAATTCTATCTGTCAAGGGGGTGCATTATGAACAACGACTTTCCGAGAATAGTTACCTTGCTGCGAAAGGAGCGTGGACTGAGCCAGAAACAGGCTGCTCTTGAATTAGGCGTATCTCAGGCTCTGCTTTCTCATTACGAAAAAGGCATACGCGAATGCGGACTCGACTTTGTTGTAAAAATCGCTGATTACTATAATGTCTCCTGTGACTACCTGCTTGGCAGAAGTCTGGACAGAACAGGCGCTCCGTTCAGGCTTGAACCCGAACAGGCTGAAAGTACTGAAGCAATAAGCGATTCTGCCGTAAAGCCAAATGCAATGATCGCAATGAACAAAAAACTGATTACAGATTCGATGAGTATTATTTTTGAGATACTCAGCCGTACAGAGCATAAAGGACTTACATCTGAAGTGTCTGCATACTTTATGGTATCGGTCTATAAAATGCTGAGAGCGGTCTATTCCTCCAATCAGAAGAATCCTCAGGCTATGTTCTCGGTGATACCTGAGCTATATACAGGAATGTCCACTGCTTTGATGAATATAGTCGAAGCAAACATAAGCTGTCTTGCATCAGGCAAGGCTGCTGCAGAACACAGCGGTATTGACAGTTCTGTCACTCCGCAGCTTTCGCCCGACATTATCTCAAAAAAGTTTCCCGATCTTGCACCGTCTCTTTATAACCTCATAAGAGATACTGAGGACAGAATTAAAAAGCTTATGTAAAAAGCCGTATCCGACAAAGGAAATACGGCTTTTTTATTTTGTAAAAAGTCTGCCGTAACGATGCGTACGGCAGACTTTAAAATAATTATTAATAATTATGAAAAATATACTGTTTCTTCCTCAGGCTTCTTTGCAGGCTTTGCTTCTGTAACAAAGAACATCGGTCCGACCTCATTGCCGAACATCTTATCCTTGACAGCCTTTACCTCAGCCTTTACATTATACCAGCCCTTATTGGCAAGAGTAGTTGCCTTGTTCCATTTGCAGAGAAAACCGACATAGCGGATATCCTCAACACAGCAGGTCATTGCAAAACGGCCGCCGACAAATGTATCCTTCGGCATTTTACCGTTTCTGGCAACAAGCGCCTTAAAGCTTATTGTCTTGCCGTCATAGTTTTCAGGCTTATCCATTGCATCAAGATAAAGAAGTCCGAAATCCTCGTCTTTTACCTCTATAACGGGGGCATTAATATCAAACGGCAGAGGATCAACGATCTGATCCTGCTCAATAGTACCGTCCTTGTATTCATAAATAATATTAGCTCTGCGGTTAATTGCTCTTACAATAGTATGAAGCTTCATCTTGTCTGTATCATCGCTGCAGCGATTGAAGAATACCACCTCACAGGCATTTATCTTATCATAGACAAGCTGTCTCATATTGCTGTTGTACATATCGAAGGTCTGGGAATCCGCAAGCATCATTATCTGATAGACCTGCCAATTCTTAGGCAGAACCTGTGCAAGATCGCTTAGCATCCACATACCGTTATATTCTATAAGGACACGCTCGGCTCGGGACTGTTTGAATTCCTTTTCAAGAAACTCCTCCGTAAGCTGTTCCTTATCCTCAACGGAAACGATAGTTACATTTCTTCCACCGACATATCTTGAGGTATCAAGCTCCTTTTCGCCTTCCTCACACAGTACAACAAGTGTTTTTTCACCGTTCATAAAGCCTTCGTCACAGAGGTTTTCATGCATAAAGCTTGTTTTTCCTCCGTCAAGAAAGCCTAAGAACAGATATACGGGAACTGCATTCATTATTCTTCACTCCGTTCTATTATGTTCAGAAAAGCTGTTCAAGAGCCTCCTCATTAAGCTTAGAGCCGATAACGCATATTCTGCCTGTATAATCGGCACTGCCTGTACGGACATCAGACTCCTCAGGAACATAGTCGAAATGTATCCATGTGCCGTCAGCAGACTGTACTATACCCTTTGCACGGAGTACAAGTCCGTACTTTTCGCTGTCATCAAGTGCATTCAGAATATTCTTTATATCGTCCTGACTGTATTTCTTTGCAGTCTCCTTACCCCAGCTGATGAATACATCGTCTGCATGGTGATGATGGTGGTGATGATGTCCATGCCCGTCATGGTCGTGGTGGTGATGATGTTCATGTTCATCATCGTCATGGTCGTGGTGGTGGTGATGATGTTCATGCTCGTCGTCATGGTCGTGGTGGTGGTGATGATGTTCATGCTCGTCATCGTCATGGTCGTGGTGGTGGTGATGTTCATGCTCGTCATCGTCATGGTCGTGATGGTGATGATGTTCATGCTCTTCATCGTCATGGTCGTGATGGTGATGATGATGACACTCGCACTCGGGGTCGTCACATTCGTCATCATCGTCAAAATGAACATCGTCAACAGTAAGAAGTGCCTTGCCCTCTGTAGCAGAAAGTATCTGAGCACCTGTAAGCTCGTCCCATGGTGTTGTAACGATAGCAGCTTTCTGATTATGTTCTCTGATAAGCTCAAGAGCCTGCTGCAGCTTTTCGTCAGAAATATTCTGAGTTCTGCTGAGAATTATCGTGCTTGCGCTCTCTATCTGGTTATTATAGAATTCACCGAAGTTCTTCATATATATCTTACACTTTGATGCATCTGCTACGGTAATAAAGCTGTTGAGAATAACATCGTCATTTGCAACGGTCTTTACTGCATTGATTACATCAGAGAGTTTTCCGACACCTGACGGCTCGATGATGATTCTGTCAGGGTGATACTCTTCAAGCACCTTGTTGAGTGCAGTTCTGAAATCTCCGACAAGAGAACAGCAGATACAGCCGGAATTCATTTCGTTTATCTGAATTCCTGCCTCCTTGAGAAAACCTCCGTCTATTCCTATCTCGCCGAACTCGTTCTCTATAAGAACAAGCTGCTCATTCTGATAGCCTTCCTTGATAAGCTTCTTTATAAGAGTAGTCTTTCCTGCTCCTAAAAAGCCTGAAAAAATATCTATCTTTGTCATGATATCCTTCTCCTTTTTCTTTAAATTGCCTTGTCCAAACAAACATTCTCTGTCTGTTTACTGCGCTTAACTTTTATTATATACCAATCATTCGCAAAATTCAAACTTTTCTGTGATATTTTATCTCGTATCTGAACAATTATCGAAAAAGCTCAGAAGCTCAGCTCCGTCATGCATTACAACAGCTTTTTCGGACTCCGGAGAATAATATGTATAAATGTATTCCTCATCTTCGGCAGTATGAAGTCCCTCAGCCTGCGGAAGTTCATCGGTCAGCCCCTTAAAGCCCTCTGACATACCTTTTCCCGAAAGCTTGGACAGGCATTCCTTTCTTGTCCATAGCCTTAAAAAGCTCCTTTGTGGATCTGTACTTTCCGAAACAAGCTTCTTTTCCTTATCGGAGCAGACTCTGTTGATTATATTCGGCTTGACTATTCTGATATCGGTTATGTCTATTGCCGTATCCGAATCCGATACAATACAGCAAACCGCATTCCTGCAGTGGCTCATATTGAAGAAAATGTCCCCTCTGTCCGAAAGATACGGCTTTTCGTGCTCACCGAACGAAAAAACAGGCTGATGACAGTATGAGTATTCATTTATCAACGCATATCTCAGAAGCATATATACAATACCTCCGTTTATCCTGTCACGGACAGATCCGTAATTATTAATCTTCTCTTTGCGCTGTTCACTGAGAACATAGCTGTATTTTTTGATAACGCTTTCCTCAAGCTTATCTGTATTTTCTAAAATGTATATCATTACATCACCGTCTTTCTTTTATACATTTTATCAATCACACAATACAGTGTCAATATTTACAAGGAATGATTATCTTCGTCAGAAATAGTCTGCTCAGCTATGCTTTTTGTAATTATCCTGATGTGACATACTCCCCCACCTATAGAGGTGGGGCTTCTCGCTCAAGTATGGTAACCCATACAGTATCAACAAGCTATCCCCGTGTGTCCCACGGTTCTTGTCTTGGTTTTATGCTAATGCTATTCTCATACCTTCATTTCGTATGTTTATAGCAGCG
>CACXGH010000137.1 GCA_902767175.1 uncultured Ruminococcus sp. | reverse complement strand
GCCGGTGCGTGACCGCAGCGGAGTGCCTCCGCTGTCGATTCGCGCTGGCTGACATACTGACCAGACACTTATTGTCCGCGGTTATCCGCCCAACACGCCCCTCACGCCGCCGTTGTTTACCTAAATCATACCCTTCATTTTTATCTGATTGAGCCATTGGGGAAATTCCTGCAGCAGACGGGAGTAAAGCTCTGAACTGCTGACGCTGTTCAGGTCGTCAAGTGCGAAGAAGCTTGCATTATCGACATAGCGGCCCGTCATTGTGTCAAGATTTTCGAGAATTCCGTATTTATATCCGCCTATGCCTACGAACTGCCAGAAAATAGGCTTATTTGAGGCCTTTGTAAGAAGCTTTGTTATTTTGTTTTCGTGGTATATGTCACCGTCTGTAATAAACAGTACATAAGCAGGAATTGTGCTTTTCTTATATTCGCTTATTACCTCGTCCATTACGGGCGGCTCGTTGTTTTTAGGGCCAAGTGTTCTCATCAGTCCCTGCCAGTCTGCCGGTACTGCTGTAGAATAGTTTGACATATTGACAGATGGCATTCTCTTCGTGCGGAAACCGTAGAACCATAGGTCAAGCTCTCCGTCATCATCAAACTGAACGGCAAGGGGGAGAGTTCTGTTTACTACTTCCTGAACGGTACCGTCTGCATATCTGTCTGTCATAGAGCCTGAAATATCAAGAACAAGCGCTACTTTTGCTATGCAGTTCTGCAGGTCACGCTTTTCAAGCTCAAGCTGCAGCGGTTTTGCGAGGGAAACAAGCTTCGGTGCTCCGCTCTGAAGTTTCTTCTCAAGAGATACCTTCTGCACTGCTCTGTGCGGTGATGGTGCGGTTTCGTTATAATTGTTGAAGCCTCCCTGCTGCGTATGCGTGGGAATTTCAAACTCATCATCATTGTTTTCCTGTGTCTGAATTGGTGCGCCTGAATATGAGGGTGAATTCTGCTGTGTGGGGACGGAATTGCTATAATATCCGGGTGTATACTGCTGATCGGGGACAGAACCGTTATAATAGTTTGGTGTGCTTTGCTGTGAAGGCATGTTTGAATATGATGGTACGTTATCCGGTGTGGGGATAGGACTGTTATAAAAGCTCAGATCTCCCTGCTGCGGTGCAGGTATGATAATATCAAAATCATCTGCACTGTCCTCCTGTACGGGAGTGCTGCCGCCGGAAAATGAAGGTGCATTCTGCTGTGTGGAAACAGGGCTGTTATAATAGTCGTGTGCTGCCGGCTGTATTGGGGTATTTGAATAAGAAGGTACAGCCGTCTGCTGTGTGGGGACAGGATTGTTAAAATAACCGGGTGTGGGCTGCTGCGATGGTGCGTCTGAATAAGAAGGTGCGTTCTGCGGTGCGGGTGAAGAACTGTCCGAAGCTTCTTCACCGCCGTATTCTCTGAGCAGGTCGGCGAGACCGCCGTTGAAGCCGGCTGCAACAGCAGCAAAGCGCCATACTTCCTTTTTGTATATCTCAAGTGAGATCACAGCCTTTTCGGACTGAAAATCCGAGCCGCCGAGATTCATTGAGGCAATTGTGTCCGTTCCCTGTTTTACTGAAATATTATGTGCCGAGATGTCGTGCATTGTCTGACTGCCGTCAATGCTTACGGTGAAAACAAGCTTGCTGACTGCGGCAGGAAGTCTGCTGAGTTTTAGTGTGAATGTGCAGGTCTTTCCGCTTTGCGTGAATACTATCTCGCCCTGCGGTGACTGAGTCTGATTATAGAAAATCATATAGCGGTCATCGGAGAGCTTTCCTGCATTATTAATTCCGAAGCAGCAGAAATCATATTCGGCATTTCCGCTGACAATCATCTCAACAATAATATCATTGTTTATATTGGCATATTTTTCGAGTTTATCTCTGAAACCACGCTGCATTATCAAACTTCTGACCTCCCGTATTTTTTATTATAATTCTATCAGTTCCTTCGGCAGTGACGCAAGGTTGATACAGCCGTCAGATGTTACGACAGCCATATCTTCAATGCGTACACCGCATTTTCCCGGAACATAAATTCCCGGCTCAACGGTTATTACCATACCGCTTTGCAGGATAAATTCATTATTCGGAGAAACGGACGGAGCTTCGTGTATATCCATGCCTACTCCGTGTCCTGTTGAATGTCCGAATAAGCCCTGATAGCCTGCATTGTCAATATATGATCGTGCTGCCTTGTCGATCTCTGCACAGGAGACACCCTCACGGACTGCCGACAATGCCTCAAGCTGGGCGTTGAGTACCGTATTGTAAATGCGCTTCTGTGAGCTGCTGACTTTTCCGAGCGCTACTGTTCTTGTCATATCGCTGTGATAGCCCTCAAACGTTGCACCTATGTCAAACAGTATGAAATCGCCGCTTTTTACCCTTGTGTCATCGGGTACTCCGTGAGGCATAGATGTCTTGCTGCCTGTCAGTACTATAAGGTCGAAAGATACACTTTCGGCGCCCGATGCTCTCATGCGGAACTCAAGGTCAAGTGCAAGCTCTCTTTCTGTGACACCCTCCCGGATAAGCTTTATCGTTCTGTTGAAGCTGTCCTCGGTTATGTGCTGTGCTCTTCTTATCTTAGCTATCTCAGATGAGGTTTTTATTATCCTCATGTCACAGATAAGCTTATCGAGAGTTTTGCTGCGTACAGACTCGGCGCCTGCCTGATTAAATATGCTTTCTATTCTTTCGGCTTCGGTAAGCGTGAAGGCGGAACATTCCAGCAGGATCCTTTTCAGCTTATGCTCGGTTATAAGCTGTTTTATGGTGTCGGCAAGCTTGCTGAACAGAATGACGCTGCAGCCCTTTGCCTGCTTTTTTGCTGCTTCCTCATAGCGTGAGTCTGCCAGCAGGAATGAGCCTTCCTTTGTGACGAACAGATAGCCGAGGGAAGAGACGAATTCCGTAAGGTATCTTCTGTTTGTCTGCGATATTATAAGAGCCGCATCTGCCTCATCGGGCAGAAGAGCGGCAAGTGTGTTAAGTCTTGATTCCATAGAGGATACCTCCGTTATTGCAGAAGTTCTGCAAGGGCATAAAGAGCGGCGGAATAGCTCAGCTTTCCGAGACCTGCTATACAGCCTTTGCAGACGGGAGATATAACTGATTTATGGCGGAAATCCTCCCTTGAATAGATATTGGACATATGTGTTTCGATCGTGGGTATCTGAACGGCTTCGATAGCGTCTCTCAGGGCATAGCTGTAATGGGTGAGAGCGCCTGCATTTATCATTATGCCGTCCTTGTTTCCGTAGGCGGAATGTATCTTGTCGACTATATCACCTTCATGATTTGATTGGAAGATCTCCAGATCGAGACCGAGCTTTGCGGCTTTCTGCATGACCTCTGCATTTATGCTTTCTGCCGTTTCCGTGCCGTAGATGTGTCTGTCACGGATACCGACCATATTCAGATTGGGTCCTAAGATAAAGAGTATTTTTTTCATGGGGTATTATCCTCCTTTGCGAGAGTATAGGTGAATTCTATGCCTTTTTCTTTCAGCTGCCTTTTTCCTGCATAGAAGAAATCCTCGGCATTTTTTGTCCATTGGTATTTCATGACTGCTTCGATGCGGAACGAGGAAAATTCCCTGTCGCCGTACTGTGCTTTATAGCCTTTTGACTGAATATATCCGTAGTAGTTGTTTATTTTTTTCTGAAAGGTACGCAGGTGGTCAAGCTCCTCAATGAGCCAGGGGTAAGGGTCTGAAATAAGGAAAACGAGTGTGTCTGCAGCTTCGTCAATTCCCATGCCGTCTATTTTATCCGTGTGTTTTACCGACATTGCCGTCATCTCCGTTCAATAGCTTTATTTTTTTTCTTTTGTTGACTTCCATTTTTCTTCTCAGCTTTATTGACCAGCCGTGCTCCTCTGATCTCGGAAGCAGAAGCACGGACTTCATTCCTGCTAAATTAGCACCGAGCACATCGGTGTATATCTGATCTCCGACAACCAGAACGGAACGGGGGTTTTCTCTGAGCTTGCGTTTTGCTCTGTTGAATCCGAAGGGAAAGGGTTTAAGGCTCATTGCCACACAGTCAAGCCCTACACTGTCGGCAAAGGGCTTTATACGCTTTTTATAGTTATTGGAGCAGATAACGATATGTATCCCGCTTGCCTTTACCTTGTCTATCCATTCCTGCACACCCTCATAGGGTATCTTTGAGGTGGGGGGAGCGAGTGTGTTGTCTACGTCAAGAAGTATAGCGTCTGTGCCGAGCTTACGGAGAAGCCCTATGCTGATGTCCGTAACGTATCTTACGGCTATGGTAGGCTTGAACAGGCTCATCGTATCATTCCTTTTCTTAATACTATATCATATCAAGGAAACGCTGATTAAATTCAGTGCCTGTATTGCGTCTGCAATTTTTTCGTCAGGTTGTGCAAAAAGACCGCGGACAGCCTGTCGGTTGTCAAGGGATTTTTGTGCAAGATGGCGGAAAAAGGGCAAGCAAGACAGGTGCTGAGCCATAAGGCGTGATTTATTCAGCGGTTC
>CACXGH010000136.1 GCA_902767175.1 uncultured Ruminococcus sp. | reverse complement strand
TCCGGTGGACACCTCTGCCGAAGGCAGAAGCACCGACCGAGCCGGCAGGCGAGACTCGGGGGACATCGACGCTTGTTATACGCTTTCATCTATCAGTTTTTAAAAGATGATTTCCGTGCCTTTTCTGCTGTTTTCATGGTAGTTTCAAGATTCAGGAGCATTTTTATTGATTCCTTAATTATAATTTTTGCGAGCTTGTAATTATTTACACCTGTGATATAATATTATTATCATCATTTACCCGGGAGGACTGTCATGAAGTGGTTACAGCATCTGAAAACGATAAATAAACATAAGCTTACAGTTATGCAGCTTTGCTTTAAAGCAGGTCTGTATAAACAAGGTCTGCTGCACGACCTTTCCAAATATTCACCCGTAGAATTTCTTGTCGGTGCGAAATACTATCAGGGCAACAGAAGCCCGAATGCCGCTGAAAGAGAACAGAAGGGCTACAGCTCCGCATGGCTGCACCACAAAGGCAGAAACAAGCATCATCTTGAATATTGGATAGACTATTCACTTGATGAAGGAACACCCATGACGGGAATGAAAATGCCGGTAAAATATGTTGTAGAGATGTTCTGCGACAGAGTAGCCGCCTGCAAGGTCTACAAAAAAGAGCAATACACCGATGCATCGGCTTATGAATACTTTGACAAATCAAGAGACCATTATCTGGTACACCCTGACACGGCGAAGCTGCTTGAATTTCTCTTAAAGATGCTGCGTGACAACGGCGAGGAAAAGACCTTCCTCTACATCAGATATAAGCTGATGCGGAGTGCAAAAGGCTGCAAGAATTGACTAACGCTGTTCACTTTCTTTCAAAGACGTCACTCAGCAGAAGACACAACAGTTACGCATTCAGGTCTTTACTGTCTGAAGAATAATCAAGGCACGGTATTCTCTTGAACGAGTACCGTGCCTTATAATCTATGAAGAAAAACCCTGTCTTATACTAATATCAAATAGACCTGACGACAAGCTTTGGCGCCCCTTCTATCTGATACTAGTATTAATTTGCCTGTAAAGGAGTCAGGCTTATAAAATAGCCCGGAACAACTACAAATGCAAAGAACAGCAGACTTATAAGAGTGAATACTATAAGAAATTTCTTTCCGCTGCCGGGATATTCCCTTACATAGATCCGATAATTGATAACCGATGCAAGAGAGCCTATGATCGAACATAATCCTGCCGAATCCAATCCGTACAGCAGCGCTCCCTTATTTATCGAGAAGGGATAAAGCACTATACCTGCAGGTACATTTGATATAAGCTGACTTAATAATATGCCCCATACATATTCATGGCCTGCTACGGCATCTTTAAGAAAGCCAGATATGCTTTCGTTATGTGCGATTGACGAGGAGAAAATAAAGAAACACAGAAATGTCAGAAGCAAAACATAGTCTGTCTTTATCAGTATGCTTTTGTCAATAACAAACACAGCAGAAGCCACAAGAGGCACAATGTACATCCAATAGGGAGTTCTGCTTATGATCGCAGCGATAACGGCAGCAAACACCGCAAGATATGCTATTCTTCGTACCCTTCCTTCTTTCTTCCATTCTCCCGCAAATGAAGGATCCGTAAGACTTGTTTTCTCTTTAATATTTTTTCTGTACAGAAACAGAACAAAAACTATCAGCAATGCGCCCGATATTGCCCATACAGGCAGCATATACAGTATGAACTGCCATGCAGATACTCCCGATTGTCCGAATATGAATAAATTCTGAGGACTGCCGAACGGAGTCAGCAAAGACCCTCTTATGGCAGCTATATTCTCCATTGTTATTACGGGAAGAATATATTTTTCCTTATTTCCTGCTCTGAAAAGAATAATCGTAAGCGGAACAAATATGATAAGAGAAATATCATTTGTTACGAACATAGAGGAAAAGAACACCGAGAACACAAGAAAAAGTGACAGTACAGCCATAGATTTCAGCTTTCCTGCAAGTTTAAGCACAGGACGGAAGATGTTCTCCTTCTTAAAGCCCTCAAGAACTGTCAGCATCATAAACAGCGTGCCGAGAGTGCGCCAATCTATATTGGAGAACAGCTCCGCTGAGGGCGGTGTTATAAATAACGAAATAACAGCCGCCAGCACCGACACAGTGAGCATAAGCTCCTTTTTCAGATATCCTATAACCTTTTTCATAAGCTCTCATCTCTTTTCCGTGCCCTGTCGGGCTTTTCTTTTGCTTATAGGGACGACAGCTTTCTGAGGAAGGTCTTTGTACGCTCATTTGATGGATTATCAATAACATCTTTCGGAGCGCCCTGCTCAATAATATATCCGCCGTCCATAAATATTACCCTGTCAGATACGGCTCTTGCAAAGTCTATCTCATGGGTAACTATCACCATCGTCATTTTCTCCTCTGCAAGTTCCTTCATTATCCTGAGTATGCCCGCAGTTATCTCAGGGTCGAGAGCTGATGTCGGCTCATCAAAATAGAGTATCTCCGGATTCATGACAAGTGCTCTTGCAATAGCTACACGCTGCTGCTGACCGCCTGAAAGCTCACAGGGATATGCTTTCAGCTTTTCTTCAAGTCCGACCTTTTTCAGTATCTGACGTGACTCCTCAAGGACTTCCTCCTTATTGCGCTTCATTACAGAAACAGCAGCATCGGATACATTTTTCAGAACATTGAAGTGAGGAAAAAGGTTGAAGTTCTGAAATACAAGACTGAACTTCGACTTAGCTTCCTTCATTTCTGCCTTTGAGGGATAAACAGCCTTTCCGTTTCTGCTTGTCACTACCTTTTTTCCACAGTAGCTAAGCTCACCGTCGTCCATAGTTTCAAGAAACGTCGCACATCTCAGCAGTGTTGTCTTACCTGAACCGGAAGGGCCTATTATAGAAATAACCTCTCCCTTTTCAACAGTAAGGCTTATATCCTCAAGCACTTTTCTGCCGTCAAAGCTTTTGCTCAGATTATTTATTTCAAGCAGCCTTTCAGATGATGCTTCATTCTTGCTTTTTTCAAGCTCTGCCATACTTTTCACCTCATTTACTTATAGTAGTTGAATTTCTTTTCGATAAGCTCCATTACAAACGCAACGATAAAGTTAAAGATATAATAGAACAAACCTGCGACGAACAGCGGAACAAGGCTTGTTGCCGCTGCGGAAAGCTGCTTTGCCATTGAGAACAGCTCAAGATATGTAAGCACATAAGCAAGAGATGTATCCTTTACAAGAGTTATTATCTCATTTGTAACGGGAGGAAGTACATTCTTTACCATCTGAGGGAATATTATCTTCCGGAAGGTCTGACCGCCCGAATATCCGAGTATAGAAGCCGCTTCTCTCTGTCCGACAGGAACTGCCTGAATACCTGCCCTGTATATTTCCGCAAAATATGCCGCATAGTTTACGGAAAAGCCGATTATCAGAGCAATAAAGCGATAATTTTCCGTAAGAGTGATATGGAAAAGATAATACGGACCAAAGCATACAACAAGAAGCTGCAGCATAAGCGGAGTACCTCTCATTATGGAAATATATATCCTTGCTATCCACTGCAGAGGCTTAAAACGTGACATTCTTACAAATGCCACGAGCAGACCCAAAGGCATTGAGAAAAGAAGTGTCAGCACGAATATAAGTATGCTCCTGCCCATTCCTTCTC
Organism: uncultured Ruminococcus sp.; assembly: GCA_902767175.1. Taxonomy (GTDB): domain Bacteria; phylum Bacillota; class Clostridia; order Oscillospirales; family Acutalibacteraceae; genus UBA1213. Next base: position 6,746 of record CACXGH010000136.1, on the reverse strand, counting down.
CAAGCTGAGCGAGCATAGCGCCCCAATCTATTCCGTTTCCGGACTGTCCGGGAAGAACAGGGGTCTCGTCCTTGTCGATATACTTATCATCAGGATCAAGACACACACTGGTTTCAAGTCCCCACTTTTCAGCTATGGTATCAAAAGTACCGTCTGCCTTCATAGCAAGAAGTGTTTCCTGTACCTTATTGCGAAGCTCTTTGTTTCCAAGCTTGAAGCCTATACCGTATTTTTCGCTCGACACCTTTTCATCGAGCATACGGAATGCGTCTCCTCTGCTCTGTATCTGATAGTTGGCAACACCTATATCCATGCATACAGCGTCAGCCATTCCGCTTTCAAGATTAAGAAACGCTGTGTTATAGTCCTGTACCTGCTGCAGTGAAGCAAATGACCCGGCAAGAGCCTTATTCTCATCAGTTGCATCCTCACCCTTGAAGGCTGCAAGTGCTGATGAGTCTGCCTGTACAACTACGTTCTTTCCTTTGAGGTCATTGAGCTTGTTTATTGCCGATTCCTTCTTAACGATAACGACCTGTGAGTTATCAATATAGGGTGTGGACCATGTATATTTGTCCTCTCTGCCGTCAATTGTAAAGCCGTTCCAGATACAGTCTATTGCACCGCTTTCAAGCTCCATATCCTTGGAGTCCCAATTGATAGGCTTTTTATTGAGTGTCCAGCCGTTTCGTTTGCAGACCTCCTGTGCAAGGTCAAGGTCAAAACCAACATATTCACCGTTTTCTGCCCTGTAGCCGTACGGCGGAAATTCCGCATCAAAACCGACAGTAAAGGTCTTGACTTCTGCCGATGCTTCCAAAGGCATAAGGCTTATCATCATTCCCATAAGCAGAGACAAAATAAGCATTGTGCCGATAAAGCGTTTCAGCCCTGTTTTTGAATAATTAGACATCGTTTTACTTTGCCGTTTATTCCGGCATCCTCCTTCTGTTTTATTGTGATTTTCGCATGATAAAGCACTAACAAACTAAATCATGAACATAATGATTATATAATATTACAAAATAATAATCAAGCTTTTATATATAAATTCAACACCGCATAACAAAATAATTGGTTATTTATCTGAATTTTCATTTCGTTACTGTTTCTGTTGTTTTTACTGCTTCTATTAATTGCATTTTATATATATAAGTTATATAATATTATTCGCTGTCATACAGAAAAGAAAATGAAAAGGAAGATAACATGAACAATTCGGATCAGAAAGACAAAAGACTTCAAAGAATGGGAACAGCTCCCGTTTTCGGACTGATAATGAAAATGTCGATACCTACAATGTTTTCTATGATAGTTCAGGCACTTTATAATATCGTAGACAGTATGTTCGTATCGCATTATGACAAAGCCTCACTTACTGCGGTTTCGTTAGCATTCCCCATGCAGCTTCTGATGATAGGCTTCGGTGTGGGAACAGCAATAGGTGTAAACTCCTTCATCTCAAGACGGCTCGGAGAGGGCAGGCACGAAGAAGCCAGCAAGGCCGCAACATATTCACTGCTTCTTTCAGTCATCACATGGGTCGTCTTTGCATTAGCAGGTCTGTTTTTTTCGTCATCTATAATCGGAGCATATACAGACAATTCAAAGGTACTGAGCGAAGGCACAAACTACCTGTCCTGTGTATACATATTCTCCTTCGGAGTAATGATCGAGGTCGGCATTGAAAAGCTTATGCAGGCAACAGGCAATTCGGTGTTTCCGATGCTGTTTCAGCTCACGGGTGCTGTAATAAACACCATACTCGATCCCATATTCATCTTTGGCGCAGGATTTGTTCCAGCCATGGGTGCTCTCGGAGCAGGAATTGCTACCGTTATAGGACAGATAGCCTCTATGATATTTGCACTTATTGTGCTTTTCACAAGAAAAAACGCAATACAAATCCGCTTTTCCTACCTCCGCCGCATAGATATGCGAATTATAAAAAACATTTATGCCGTAGGCTTTCCTTCAATAATCATGCAGAGCATCAGCTCGGTTATGCTGCTCTCACTCAACGGAATACTTGCAGGGATCTCAGAAACCTATGTCGATGTTCTCGGAGTATATTTCAAGCTGCAGTCCTTTGTTTTCATGCCTGTATTCGGTCTGACACACGGTGTAATGCCTATAATGGGCTATAACTACGGAGCAGGCAGCAAAAAAAGACTTCTTGAAGCTCTGAAATACGGCATTTTCATAGCAGTTGCAGTAATGACAGCAGGGCTTATTGTATTCCAGCTTTTACCCGAACAGCTTCTTAATATGTTCAATGCCTATCCTGAAATGCTTGAGGTGGGTGTTCCCGCACTGAGGATCATAAGCCTTTGCTTTGTCCTTGCCGCTGTGGGTATTATAATATCTACACTGTTTCAGGCAGTCGGAAAGGGACTGCGCTCGATGCTGACATCACTTCTAAGACAGCTCGGAGTTATTCTTCCCGCAGCGTATTTCCTCTCCCGTATAAACAGCTCATTCGTTTGGTGGGCGTTCCCTATTGCAGAAGGCACTGCAATGATAGCAGCACTCATTTTCCTTATAACTCTGTATAAAAAATATATAAAAAATCTTTGCCCTGTTGAAGCGGCAAAATTTAATACCGAAAAATAACAGGTAATCAACACACTCCCCTGTGCATAGCTATTAATAAACGCTTGCACAGGGGAGGATTTTTATGCTCAGCTATGACATTACAGAAGAAAATGAAGATTTACCGGCTCCCGAAGAGCTGTCTCCCGATATCTCCGGAAAAAAGCCGTCTTTTATAAGGTCTCAGCTCCTTATTATAACTCAGCTTATTCTCTGCGCCCTTGTTCTCGCTTTTGCTTTTATTGCAAAGGCTGTCGGCGGAGATCTTTATGCAGGAGCAGCATCTTGGTATTTCGACAGCTATAATGCCTCTCTTTTTACAGGCAGCACAAAACCGGACTCCCCCTTCACTGACGATGCCAAGGTAACAGAAACAAGCCTTACATCTCCCGAAGTGACCTCTTCATCATCAGTTTCATGTATGCCGCTGAAAAGTGCAGAGCTTACGTTTGGTTTCGGAAGCAGAGAGCGAAACGGCAGGACTGAAAACCACAAAGGCATAGACCTTGTTACAGACAAGGACAGTGAGATATACGCCGTTCTTGACGGAGAGGTCGTTACAGCCGAAAATGACCCCTCATACGGAAACTATGTCATCTTAAAGCACAGCACCGGCACACAAACTCTCTATGCTCACTGTGACAGTCTTTCTGTAAAAAAGGGTGACAAAGTGAAGGCAGGCAGTGTAATAGCTCTTGTCGGCTCGACAGGAGATTCAGATGTACCGCATCTTCATTTTGAGGTAATAAAGAACGGAACCAACATAGATCCGATAAGCCTTATAGGAGACTATTACAAATGAGCTTTCGTATCGGACGGACAGTTTTTGAGCTGAGCTTTCCTCTTGTCGGCATAATGACGGCAGTTATTCTTCTTGATACCTCAATGTCGGTGCTGCTATGCTTTGCCGCAGCAATAATGCATGAGCTTGGTCATCTTGCAGCAATGCGTTATTACGGCTGCATACCCGACAGAATAAAACTTACTTTGTTTGATATAGCAATAACCGACAGAAAAAAGGTCATGCGAAACAGCTCGCATAACCTTGTAATTACCCTTGCAGGAGTTGCAGTAAACTTCATTTCCGCCGTTATTTGCTATATTATTTTTTCGTTTACGGGAAATTCCGTATTGCAGCAGTTCTTTGCGTCACATCTCACGCTCGGACTGTTCAATTCTCTTCCCGTTGATACACTTGACGGCGGACAGGCTCTGCTCCTCATACTGACAAGATTTTTTTCTCCCGACACTTCCGAAAAAATACTCATGTTTCTGTCCGTCATGGTGCTCATTCCTGCCGCTTGTCTCGGCTTTCTGATACTTCTGCAAACAAAATACAACTTTACTCTCCTGCTTGCAGCACTTTATCTGACAGCAGTTATACTTTATCGTGAGAAACCCCGCAGGAATCATCGGGACAGTTTTTTGAATGAGTCAAAAATATACTAACATAAAGTTAAGGAATCGCTGAGCCGTAAGGCATGATTTATTCAGCGATTCCTTAATAATTCCGGTATAAATACTTATACAAGAAATCCTGTTCCGAATGCGGCAAGAGAAGCTGCAAGCGCAACCGCAATAAGCGGAAGTCTGAAATATGCAAGTCCGAGTGCCACCGCTGTTCCGACAGCGGCCGTGACAGGTTTTCCTGTACTGTAGAATATTGCAGGAAAGGTCATTGCAGCAAGTACGGCATAGGGAATATAGAAAAGAAAGCTCCTGAGAAAAGCCGAGCTTATCTTTTTTCTGAAAAAAGCAAATGGTATCATTCTTATCAGATAAGTAACTCCTGCCATAACGATGATATAAAGCACTATGCTCATTTCTTTTCCTCCTCCTTTACAGGGAACAGCCATGCCCCTAAGAGTGAAGCCGTAACTCCGCAGATAATTACAGCAAAGCCTCCCGAAATAAAGGTAAGCAGGTATTTGCACACAACGCTGAGTGCACAGGCAAAAAGAATTACCAGAAGAATTTTTCTGTTCTCCGCAGCAGGCGGTACTATTATAGCAATGAACATTCCGTAAAGCATAATACCCATTGCAGAGATAAGCTCAGCCGGCAAAAGTTCACCGGCTGCGGCACCCAGAACAGTACCCAAAGTCCAGCCGAATGATGACACTATAATTATGCCGTACATATAGCTTGGTGTAACAGGCTTTTTCCGTGTAGAGCAGACCGCAAATATTTCGTCGGTTATACCGTATGCCGCTATAAATCTGTGCCGCAAAGTGAAGCTTTTATCAAGGTTTTGCGAAAGCGATATAGCCATAAGTGCATATCTCATATTGATAACAAGCTGTACAAGCGCCATTTCTATGAGCGTTCCGCCCGCAGCTATTATCTCAACTCCCTGAGCCTGTCCTGCTGACGTAAGGTTTGTAAGGGATATAATAAATGCGCTGAATACCGATATCCCGAGTCTTACGGCCGTGATCCCGAAGCCGAAGGACACAGACAGGTATCCCAAACCAATTGGGATACCTGCCGTAAGACCGCTTATAAATTCCGGATGCTTTCTCATTTAATGATACCGAGAGAGCCGAGCAGCAAGGCAAAGAGCAGCACCGGAGCTATGTATCTGATCATCACTACATAAAGGGATTCACGGGATAATTCTATCTTCTTTTCCTTATCCTTAGCGTGATTTACCCAACCGAGAGTAATTCCTCTTTTGGCGAATTTCTCGCCGTTCTTTGTGGCTTCATCAATAACGACCTTAGGCTTGACGATCCAGCCGATAAGGATACAGGTACCGATAGCAACAACAGGCATAAAGATATTGTTGCTGACATAGTCAAACAGATCAAGAAGCTGACCTGTCTTTCCTCCGGGCAGAGGGCACTCAAAGTACATTACATTATAGCCAAGACAGATAAGCACACCGAGAACAAGAGCTATAACCGACTCGACTATAGTGGACTTTCTCCTTGTCCATTTGAATTTATCCATGATACTTGAGACGACAGCCTCAAGAATTGAGATAGCGCTTGTAAGAGCCGCAAAGAATACCATAATAAAGAATGCGGCACCGACTATATTTCCAAGCGGTCCCATAGCTTCAAATACTCTTGGCAGAGCTATGAACATAAGTCCGGGACCTGCACTCTGCAGACCTTCATCACCAAGGAAAGCAAATACAGCAGGTATTATCATAACGCCTGCAAGAAATGCAACCGCTGTATCAAATATCTCTATTCTGCTTACAGACTTCATGAGGTTGCTGTCGTCCTTGAAATATGATCCGTATGTCACCATGATACCCATTGCAACACTGATACTATAGAACAGCTGTCCCATTGCGTCAAGAATTACGGTGAATACATCGCTGAAACCCTTTCCCTCAAAGCTCGGCACAACATACTTTACAAAGCCGTCCATACCTGTTCTGCCCTCTGAACCTTGTATCGTCATTGAGAAGACCGCTATTGCAATGACAAACACAAGAAGTAACGGCATAAGAATTTTTGATATGTTCTCAATGCCCTTATTTACTCCCATATAAATAACAGCAGCCACTACCGCAAGGAATATAACGGTATAAATAATAGGTTCGTGATATCCTGTAATAAATCCGGTAAAATAACCGTCTGATGCCGCTGTCGTTCCCTGTCCCGATATGAATGCGACACAGTATTTCAGCACCCAGCCTCCTATTATACAGTAGTACGGCAGTATCATAAAGGGTACGAGAGTCGCAAAGCCGCCTATCCAGCCGGATCTCTTATGCAGCTTTCCATAGGCTGTCAATGCGCTCTGCTTTGTCTTTCTTCCGATAGCCACCTCTGTTACAAGCATTGTAAATCCAAAGGTAAGCGCAAGAATTATGTAGACTGCAAGAAAAAGACCGCCGCCGTCCTTAGCGGCAAGATAAGGGAATCGCCAGATGTTTCCAAGTCCTACCGCACTTCCTGCTGCGGCAAGCACAAAGCCGATAGAGCTTGAAAACGAGTTCCTGTTTTCTTTCATGATTTTCTCCTTCCGGTTTTTTAAATAATAATAATTTTAACATATATATTCATTTCAGTCAATCATAACCGTCCGAACAACCACGTCAATCTAAATCCGCAATAAATCTGTAACCGAAATTACAGCAATAAAATTGCGAATGAAGTTCGCAAGGTTATTGAGATCGTACATATTGCGCTTAAGTA
>CACXGH010000135.1 GCA_902767175.1 uncultured Ruminococcus sp. | reverse complement strand
TGCTTCTGAAAAGACAGTTCTTGCTCAGTTCGGAAAAAAGGAACTGTCAGAGCTGTCTCTTGATAACAGTCCTTGTATAGTTTCTGCACTCGGTGCTCTTATAGGATATCTCAGACGCACACAGAAGAGCGGACTTGAACGTATCTCAAAAATAGAGCTATACAATGAGGAACAGTATATCCGCCTTGATTATAATACAAGAAGAAATCTTGAGCTTACAGAGCCGCTTAACAGCAAAAACAAAAATGCCTGCCTGCTTGCAGTCCTTGACAAGACAAAAACCGCAATGGGCAAAAGGCTTATAAAAAGCTATATAGAAAAGCCGCTTGTCAGTATCGCTGCCATAACCCGCAGACAGAATGCTGTAACAGAGCTTTACGACAATATTATGATGCGCTCTGAGATCCGTGAAGCCATAAGCGGTGTGTCGGATATTCAGCGCTCTATAACCAGGATAGTTTACGGTACAGCAAACGCAAGAGAGCTTCGCTCCATGTGCCAGACACTCATGAAGCTCCCGCAGATAAAGAAAAGCGTTCAAAATGCTTCAAGCGGTCTTCTTGTTTCAGTCTATAAGGATATTGATGTTCTTGAGGATATCTGCAGGCTTATAGATGAGCGGATAGTTGACGATCCGCCTTTCAGTGTAAGAGAGGGCGGAATGATGAAGGAAGGCTGCAATGAACAGCTTGACGAGCTTAGATATATCATGAATAACGGTTCGTCAATGCTAACGGGTATAGAAGCAAGAGAACGTGAAAAAACGGGCATTCCCAAGCTGAAAATAGGCTATAACCGTGTGTTCGGCTATTATATTGAGGTATCAAACTCGTATAAGGAGCTTGTACCTGCTGACTATATCCGCAAGCAGACTCTTGTTGGCGGTGAACGCTTTATAACACAGGAGCTTAAGGAGCTTGAACAGCGTATTCTCGGGGCAAAGGACAGAAGCTGTGAGCTTGAATACGCCATGCTCGAGGAACTTCGCAATACGGTTTCTGAGGCGCTTGACCGCATAAGCAGAACAGCGTCTGCAATTGCAGTTCTCGATGTCATTGCCTCTCTTGCGCAGGCTGCCTTTGACAATAACTATAACTGCCCTGTTATTACCGATAATGGAATTATCAAGCTTCAGGGCAGCAGACACCCTGTTGTTGAGAGCCTTCTTGAATATCAGAATTTTGTTCCGAACGATGTTCTTCTTGATACAGGGGATAACCGTGTCGCAATAATAACAGGTCCCAATATGGCAGGCAAATCTACATATATGCGTCAGGTGGCGCTTATTGTCCTTATGGCTCAGATAGGCTCGTATGTGCCTGCAAAATATGCCGAAATTTCGGTAGTCGACAGTATTTTTACAAGAATAGGCGCATCTGATGACCTTTCCACAGGGCAGTCTACCTTCATGGTGGAGATGAACGAGGTAGCATATATACTGAAATATGCCACACCAAACAGCCTGCTCATTCTTGATGAAATAGGCAGAGGTACTTCAACATTTGACGGCATGAGTATTGCAAGAGCTGTACTTGAATATGCTGCCGACAAAAAGACGCTCGGGGCAAAGACACTCTTTGCTACCCATTATCATGAACTTACGGTTCTTGAAAACACCGTCAAAGGAGTAAAAAATTATAATATTGCCGCTATCAAGAGAGGCGATGATATAACATTTCTCCGCAGGATTATTCCCGGTGCGGCAGACGAAAGCTACGGTGTTGAGGTAGCAAGCCTTGCAGGACTGCCCGAAACGGTAATAGCCCGTGCAAAGAAAATACTCTCAGAGCTTGAGGGCAATGCACCGAAATCGAGACGGAAGGTGCAAAAGCAGGAGGAACAGGCACAAATGACTCTTATTCCCGAGGAAACAGAGGTTGAAAAGCGTCTTCATGCAATAGATATAAATACTCTTACTCCGATAGATTCGATGAATATATTATTTGAGCTGATAAAGCTTGCGAAGAAATAAGGAGGTATAAAGAATATGGATGCTGCCAAAGAAAAAATAATAAGGGTATTGGTGGATTCTGTAATATCCGGTTTTTCAGAAGGATTCAGATCAAGATATAAAGGTGAGAAAAATAATCCCAAGGGAGTAATTAATTCAAAAAAACATAATTGTTTTATTGCTGAGTTAGGAGAAGAATTTGTTTTTTATTCTGCATTGGTAAGAAGTTTTGATAGTTCGTTCGGGAATGTACTTGAAAAGCTGGGAAATAGCATAGCAAAGGTTAGCTATGATGTAAGAGGTAATATTTCTTCTTTTATACTTCCCTCACAAACACAATATATATCAGAGCTGCTATCTAATTACGAGAATCATTCTATTCCGGAGATAAAACACTACAGCTCACTTGAACCGATTATTCCTAAGAATATTGAAAGCTTCAAGAGAACACATTGTACCGATAACTATTTTTATAATCCGGAAAAGAACGAGCATTATCTTATAGAACTTAAGGCAGGAGGAGATCTTGATAATAAAAAGTCAAGGGCAGAAAAAAATGCCTTGCTTGAAGAGTATTACTTATTAAAGAATAAGATTTCCGCGGATTCTGATCTTGCCGGAGGTAAGGTGTTTATCTACTTTGCGACTGCATATAATAAAGACGGTGAAGGCAATAAATGGAATCAAGAGAGAGTTAGACAATATTTTGCGGAAGATGAATTACTTATCGGAAAGGATTACTGGAATTTTGTATGTGGTGATGAAAACGGCTTTGAAATAGTTTTTGATCAATATAAAATAAGCTGTGAGATGATAAGGAAAGCATTGAAGGAAATAAAACAGTTGTATTTCCCGGGTGAAAGACAATGATCAATGTTAATGATATAAAGGATTATAGTATTATCAAGGGTGACTGTTTTGAAGTTATCAAGGATATTCCGGATAAGAGTATAGATCTGATCTTGTGCGATCCTCCGTACAATCTGGCATCTTACAGCACAGGAAATATGAAGTTTGATTGGAGACATGAAATTAATAATGATGTTGCTGAATGGGATGAAATACCTTTTGAACCCAAAATGCTTGTAGATGAATATAAAAGAATATTAAAACCAAATGGGAATATTTTTATTTTTTGCAGCTATAACTTGTTGGGTAAATTTCATGAAGCTTTCGATTCTGAATTCGATACGTTTCAATTTATGGTTTGGCACAAAACTAATCCCGTTCCAAATATCAGAAAATCATCATTTCTTAATAGCTGTGAGTTGATAGTATGTATGTGGAATAAGGGACATATCTGGAATTTTACTAAACAGAGTGAAATGCATAACTTTATAGAGGCGCCGATATGTATGGGAAATGAAAGACTGAAAAACCCAAAGCATCCTACACAAAAGCCTGTAAAGGTATTGAAGCATATAATAAAAATCGCAAGCAATGAAAACTCTGTTGTTTTTGACGGTTTTATGGGTGTTGGCTCGACAGGCGCAGCCGCCATGGAACTGAACAGAAAATTTATCGGAGTAGAGATGAATGAAGAGTATTTCAATGCTGCAAAGCGCCGCCTGGACAGCACAGTGAATAATTCGTCCTGCTATTCTAACGAGGGTGAAATCGTATGAGTAAAATTAATGTGCTTTCAAAACAGGTCGCAGAGCTTATAGCGGCAGGAGAGGTCATAGAAAGACCTGCGTCCGTAATAAAGGAACTTGTAGAAAATTCCATAGACGCTCATGCAGATGCGATAACGGTAGAAATAAAAAACGGCGGAGTTACCTTTATGCGTGTCACTGATAACGGCACAGGTATTGAAAAGGACGATGTCAGAAATGCCTTTCTTCGCCATGCCACAAGCAAAATTGCACAGCAGGGCGATCTTGACAGCATAGCAACGCTTGGCTTCCGTGGGGAGGCTCTTGCTTCTATCTGTGCTGTTTCAAGGGTAGAACTGATTACGAAAAACGAAAATGAAACGGTCGGCACGATGTACAGACTTGAGGGCGGTGAGGAAACAGTCTTTGCCGAAACAGGCTGTCCGCAGGGAACTACCTTTGTTGTGCGTGATCTGTTCTATAACGTACCCGCACGAATGAAATTTCTCAAAAAAGATGTCGCAGAATCGAATACCATTTCAATGCTGATCGACAGAATAGCTTTGTCTCATCCTGAGATAAGCTTTACATTTATCCGTGACGGCAAGCAGATATTAAAGACCTCAGGCAACGGTGACCTTGCGGCAGCTATATATCAGGTGTACGGCAGACAGTTTTTTGAAACACTGATACCCGTATCATACAGTTGTCAGGGAATAAAGCTCAGCGGTTTTATCAGTGCACCTGTCAGCTCGAACAGGGCGAGCCGCAGTATGCAGGTGTTCTTTGTCAATGGCAGGTATGTAAGGACAAAGACAGGAATGGCAGCTATTGAGCAGGCTTATAAGGGCAGTATAATGGTCGGAAAATTTCCTGCCTGTGTGCTGAATTTGGAAATGCAGTGTTCAGAGCTTGATGTCAATGTTCACCCGGCAAAGCTTGAGATCCGCTTTACAAACGAAAAGCCTGTCTATGAATGTGTTTACTATGGAGTAAAAACCGCTCTTTCAGGATACGACACAAGGAACGAGCAGCCTGATAAGAGCATTTTAACTCCGACAAATCCTAAGCTTTTGGGCAGTCCTGCCGACAGAGGAACACAGCTCGGCTTCTCTTATTCAAAGCCTGTACAGGATAATAAAAGCGATGAAGAACCTGAAATATTCATGCCGTCTCCTGCTGATTATTCCTCACAGTCTGTAGCCGACACGTCGTCTGCCGCAAGAGCTTATTATAATTCCGATAATGTGCGAATAAGGCAGATAGAACTTTCGCAGTACAGGAATATAAAAAGAACTGAGACAATTGAGGATATAACAGATGATGCCTCGTCATTATCTGAAGAAGTAATAAAGCTTGTTCCCGAAAAGGAAAATGTACAGAAAGAAGTGGCTTTTTCTACGGATTATACAAAAGCTGAGGAGCCTGCAAAAGCTTACGAAATGCCTGTTTTGTACGAAACAGAACAAGAAAAGCTTCCAAAACAGGAAACAGAACGGCTCATGCCTGCTGATACAGACATAATACAGCCGTCTCTCAGTATCGTTGACGATGATAAAAGGGAAGTGCCGATAAAATATATCGGTGAAGCCTTCTCGACATACATTATCGTTGAATACGGCGCTGACAGACTGATGTTCATAGATAAGCACGCAGCCCACGAAAGACTGATATATGAAAAGCTCAAGGCTGCTCATAGGGAACAAAGTACACAGCTCCTTTTAGAGCCTGTATCTGTTACACTTGATAAGGCTGATTTCCTGTCGGTAATGGAAAATAAAGAGCTTCTGCTTGAGGCAGGCTTTGAGGTTGATGAATTCGGCAGCGGTACGGTGCTGATCAGAAGCGTTCCTCTTTTGCTTGAAAAGCTTGAAATAACCGAGGAATTCCTTGAGATCGCCAGATACCTGACAAAGCATAAACGGCTCGTGATGACAGAAAAAATGGAGTGGATTTTTGCCAATACTGCCTGCCGTGCCGCAATAAAGGCAGGCAATCACAATAATCCCGAGGAGCTTATAAAAATAGTCAGGAACCTTGAAAATAACCCTGACGTAAAGTATTGTCCCCACGGCAGACCGATATATTTCTTTATGACTAAAAACGATCTTGAAAAGAGCTTTTGCAGGATATAAGTCCTCATTCGTCATATATATAGAAAGCGTATAACAAGCGTCGATGTCCCCCGAGTCTCGCCTGCCGGCTCGGTCGGTGCTTCTGCCTTCGGCAGAGGTGTCCACCGGA
>CACXGH010000134.1 GCA_902767175.1 uncultured Ruminococcus sp. | reverse complement strand
TCCCCGACGTCTGTTGACGGCGTCGCTCGCTCCAATCAAGCGAGCTTGTTGGAGCTTTGCTCCTTGTTTAATATATATTATTCAGGGCTAATTCAAAAACGTTCAAAACCCTGATAAAATATTATCTTATAGTTTGCATTTTTTAGCATTTATGATATAATTCAAATTGGTTTTGTCTGAACAGACAGAACGGAAAATAATATACAGGAGGTCTTATTTTGGATTGGTCTGAAATCATTGTATTTATTATCTACCTTGCCTTTATGCTTGGTATCGGTGTGTTCTTCTTTGTTAAGAACAAAGCAGGAGGAGAAAAATCCTACTTCCTTGGCGGCAGACAGATGGGACCGTGGGTAACGGCACTTTCTGCAGGTGCTTCTGATATGAGCGCATGGGTGCTTATGGGTCTGCCTACGGCAATCTATGCATCAGGTCTCGGTCAGATATGGATTCCCGTAGGACTTATTATCGGCTATGCTCTGAGCTGGATAATCGAAGCTCCCCGTCTGCGCCGTTTCTCCATTATCTGCAACGACTCTATCACTATCCCTCAGTATCTTAAAAACCGTTTTCTTGAAAAATCAAATGCCCTGCAGATAATCTGCGCTGTGGTATTCCTTGTTGCCTATACTATCTATTCCGCATCAAGCCTTGTTGCCTGCGGAAAGCTGTTCAATACGGCACTCGGTATTGATACTACCATAGCAATGATAATCGCCGCCGTAATTATAGTTGGCTATACGTTCCTCGGCGGTTTCTCCGCAGTATGCTGGACAGACTTCTTCCAGGGAATGCTTATCCTCGGCGGTCTTATGCTCGCTCCTATCGTTGCCTCAACAATGGTCGATATGTCACAGCTTGGTACCATGACAGCGTCAAAGCCCGATTTCTGGAATGCATTTACAGATTGGAGAGAGGTAGTTTCCGGTCTTGCCTGGGGTCTCGGCTATTTCGGTATGCCTCATATCATAATCCGTTTTATGTCAATGCGCTCACAGAAGGATATGAAGAAGTCTGCTGTTATCGGTATCTCATGGACTTTCCTTGTACTTCTCTGTGCTGTTGCAGTAGGACTTCTCGGTCTGCTGTTCCTCGGTGAAGATGAAGATACAAAGGCAAACTCACTCGTGTTCATCAAAATGGTAAGGAACATATTCCCGAGTGTTATTTCAGGAATTCTTCTTTCTGCCGTTCTTGCAGCGTCAATGAGTACAGCCGACAGTCAGCTTCTGTCAGCTTCATCGTCCTTTGCAAGTGACCTTTACAAGCCTGTTTTCAGAAAGAATAAGGCAAGTGATAAGGAAATGCAGTGGGCAGGAAGAGTTGTCGTTCTCGCAATTGCCGTAATTGCTCTTATTATCGCTCTCAACCCGAATTCCGGCTCTATTATGGATCTTGTTTCCAATGCATGGGGACTTTTCGGCGCCGCTCTTGGTCCGTCAATTATTCTCAGCCTGTTCTGGAAACGCTTTAGCTTCGCAGGTGCTATTGCAGGTATATCCGTAGGTGCTGTCGTAGATATCTGCTGGCTTGTGTTCCTCTCATCAACAGGTATTTATGAGATACTTCCCGGCTTTGCAGCAGGCTTGCTCGCTGCTGTCGTTGTAACTCTTATTTTCAAAAAGCCCTCAAAAGATGTTGAGGACCTTTTCGATAAGGCTGTAAAGTATAACGACTGATAAATATAACAAGCGTCGATGTCCCCCGCCTTTAGAGGCGGGGGACATCGACGCTTGTTATAGAAGAAAACAGCTTTACAAAAGCAGCACAAAACAATTATATTTCACAGTCGGCTATATCACAGGCAATGAATTCACTTGAAGCAGAGCTGGGAGTAAAGCTGATTGAGAGGAAAAACCGCAGCTTTCAGATTACGGCCGCAGGCGAGTACTTTTACAGAAAAAGCAGGATAATTCTATCGGAGATAGATGCTGTTAAAACCGAAACCGTCCGGATAGGAAGCAATAAGGAATCATCGCTTCGCATTGGTTACATAAACCTTTACACAGGTTCGGAGCTTTCCGAGACAATAGCGGAGTTTTCGGATATTTACCCCGAGGTCGATATCTCTGTTCAGAGCGGAACACATGAGGAATTATATGCAGGACTTGTATCAGGCAGTCTTGACCTTGCTCTTAATGACCAGAGAAGGGCTTTTTCAGATGATTATGTAAATATGGAACTGAAAAATGCACAGTGCTTTGTTGAGCTTTCAGGACGCTCGGGACTGTCGGCAAACAACAGGCTTCAGACCACAGACCTTTCGGGAATGTCCTGCATTATCGTGTCCTCAAAGGCTCAGAGAGAGACTGAATCGGAGTATTACCGCAGTGTTCTTGGCTTTTCAAGTGACTTTATATTTGCCGAAACTCAGGAGGAGGCGAGGCTCATGGTAATAGGAGGCAGAGGATTTCTGCCTGTTGAGGCAGTAGGAAGTCTGCCTGAGCTTTCAGGCTCTCTTAAGCGTATTCCTCTCTATAGAAAAGACCGCCGTCTGACAAGAAAATACTGTCTTTTCTGGCAGAAGGAGAGAACAGGGTACTATATCGAAGAGTTCGCAGAAATGCTGCACAAGAGATTTTCCTGACTTCACATAAGTAATACTTATCAAATAACAGGTAAAACAGAATTGATTGAACAGCGTTTTTATTATATAATCTGTATAAACAAAAATCGGAGGTGCGTATTATGAAAAAAATTATTTTAACGGGACTTGTTATGATATGTCTGCTTATGCTCGGAGGCTGTTCCTCTGCAAATAAAGAAAGCAGCAGCGCAAATTCGTCCCCGGTGTCACAGACAAGCACATCACAGAGCGGGAATATTACGGTTTCTCAGAGCAGTGTCCCGCAAAGTTCTGACGAAGACCCGGCTGTTTCGTCACAGGAAAACAGTCAGGATACTTCAACGGAAGAAGTTTCAGAAGGCAGTAAGACGCTCGTTGTATATTTCTCAAGAACAGGCGAACAGTACGGAGTAGGAAATATTGACAAGGGCAATACAGCCATAGTTGCAGGAATGATAGCAGAAAAAACAGGAGCGGACAGCTTTGAAATACTTCCTCAGGAGGATTATTATCCCTACACTTATAATGAGCTTACCGATGTTGCAAAGCAGGAACAGAATGACAATGCCCGCCCTGCAATAAAGGGAACAGTGCCTGATCTTACAGGTTATGATACGGTATTTATTGGAGCACCCGTATGGTGGTACACACATCCGCGTATCATTAACACATTTTTTGACAGGGCAGAGCTTACAGGTATAAAGGTTCATCTCTTCGCAACATTGTCATCAACAGGAATCGACGGCAGTGTAAGAGAACTGAGACAAACCTATCCCGATGTAAATATTGCAGACGGAAAAAGGATCTGACCTGATGCTATGAAGAATAAAAAAACAGTATATAAAATAGTTGTCGATGTCTTAATGACAATAGCTCTGCTCCTGCTGATGACCTATGAGCTGATAGGCTCCTTTCCGCATGAGATCATCGGAACATTCATGATCGTCCTGTTTATCATTCATCATATTCTCAACAGAAAATGGACAGCTGATCTGTTCAAAAGAAAGTACACCTTAGTCCGCTGTTTTCAGACACTTCTTGTTGTATTGGTGCTTGTATCTATCTTAGGCTCTGCTGTCAGCGGAATAGCGCTTTCCCGTCATTTGTACCGGTTTATACCGCAGTTTATAAGTGCGTCATTTGCGAGAAAAGTACATATGATATGTGCATATTGGGGAATGCTGTTCATGTCTCTGCATCCGGGCTTTCATTGGAGCATGATGCTCGGAATGGGTAAGAAGCTTTTCAAAAAGCCGTCAAAGGTGCGGAGCATTTCCGTAAGACTATCCGGCTTTGCATTGGCAGGTTATGGTGTTTATGCGTTCTTTAAAAGAAAAATTGCCGATTATCTTTTTCTGAAAATCGTTTTTGTATTCTATGACCATAAAGAGCCTGTGATTTTCTTTCTGCTTGATTATGCGGCGGTAATGTGTACATTTGTATTGATAGGATATTATCTTACAATATTTTTAAGGAAAATCGGAACCAAAAAGAATAAGGCTGACGCATAAAGTCACATATATCAAGACCTGACGATTTCAAATGAATGTCAGGTCTTTTTATAACAAGCGTCGATGTCACCCGAGTCTCGCCTGCCGGCTCGGTCGGTGCTTCTGCCTTCGGCAGAGGTGTCCACCGGACACCCGCACCCTCTAAAGGCGGCGGGTGCCATTCGGACTTTCAGTGGGGGTTATAATCCCCCACTGAAACCCCGAGGAGCTAAAGCTCCCCGACGTCTGTTGACGGCGTCGCTCGCTCCAATCAAGCGAGCTTGTTGGAGCTTTGCTCCTTGTTTAAAAAG
>CACXGH010000133.1 GCA_902767175.1 uncultured Ruminococcus sp. | reverse complement strand
GTGTCCGGTGGACACCTCTGCCGAAGGCAGAAGCACCGACCGAGCCGGCAGGCGAGACTCGGGGGACATCGACGCTTGTTATATTGTCTCTCTGTTGTCTCTCTGCCGTGCCTGTATGATTTTGTCTTTGTTCAGCATGGCAGTGCTTGTTTTTGTATTTCATTCAGTTTTTTAGAAAGTGGAAGACCCATTTTTACCTGAAAATGGGTTATCACGATATCTTACCTTTCAGAAATTGATTTCTGTATGATAAAGCTGAGTTCAAAGGGCTTTTAAAATGAAAAATAATGTGGTATAATATAATAGCGGAATTATTTTTAATGATAAAATCTGAGGAAGCACTGATTAAATTCAGTGACCGTATTGTGTCAGCAATTTTTTCACCAGACTGTTCAAGACGGAGGAAAAAGTGCAGGCAGGACAGGTGCTGAGGCGCAGGAGTGATTTATTCAGCGGCTTCCTGAATAACAGCGGCTGAACAGACCGCAGGAACAGAACGGAAAAGAATGGAGATGCTTTAATGTCTGATTTAATAAAGAGAGAAATATGTGAGGGAGTGACCTTCAGCACTATACAGGACGACAGATTCAAGGCAGGCAGACTCAGCATAAAGCTGATAACACCTCTCAGCAGAGCAACAGCGGCAGAGAATGCACTGCTTTCCTGTGTACTGACACGCTCATGCAGGAAATACCCCGATTTTACTTCATTATACAGAAAGCTTAATGACCTGTACGGTGCTGCGCTTTATCCGTCAATAAGAAAGATAGGCGATTTTCAGGTGATTTCCCTGTCAGCGTCAGGTCTTGATGACAGATACTCACTCGGCGGAGAATCGGTGTCCTCAGAGCTTGCAGAGCTTTTATGCTCAATTCTGTTTGATCCTAAGCTTGTTGACGGACATTTTGACGATGAAGATGTTGAACAGGAGCGCAGACAGCTTCTTGAACAGATAGATTCTGAATTCAACGATAAAAGAGGCTATGCTATAAAACGCTGCATAGAAATTATGTGCAGAGATGAGCTTTATTCAATAAGCAGATACGGAAGCCGTGAAGATGTAGAGGCTATTACGCATGAGAGCCTTGTTTCTGCATGGAAAAGGCTTATTGACACCGCAGCGGTATCTGTAATGATGCTTGGAAGCGCAGATCCCGAAGGGGCTTTTTCACGCATGGAGAGCTATTTCGGAGGAAAGCCCCGCAGACTCAGAGGAGACACAAAGACAGTATCCGGTGTTTCAGAGGTAAAAAGATCGGTAGAGACAGATGAGATATCACAGTCAAAGCTTGTAATGGGCTATCGCTGCAAGCGCCCCGAAAGCAGCAGAGAGGCGGTTGCACAGTCGCTTATGTCTGTAATACTCGGCGGATCTCCGACATCGAAGCTCTTTGAGAATGTAAGGGAAAAACAGAGTCTTTGTTATTACTGTGCAAGCATGGCTGACAATGAAAAGGGTATTATGACTATAGACAGCGGAGTTGAAACTGACCTTATAGAAAAGACCGAAAATGCCGTGACAGAGCAGGTCGGACTGCTCAGAAGCGGAGACATTACCGATGACGAGCTTATAAGTGCCAAGCTGATGCTGAAAAATGCTTATATATCTTCTCTCGACAGTCTCGGAGCAATGGAAAGCTACTATACCGCCAGACTTCTTCGCCCGTCGCCTGTATCGCCTGCAGAAGCAGCCCTGATATCAGAGAGCATAACCAAAGATGAAATAATTGAATTGGCTTCTCATATAAAGCTGGATACGGTATTCTCACTTGTGGGAAATTAAGGAAGAAAGGGATAGGACAATGGAATTTACGAAATTCACAAACGAGCGTCTCGGCGAAAGCTACTATTCTGCAAAGCATCCTTCAGGACTCAGAATTCTTGTATGCCCGAAGGAGGGATTCGGGTCAACCTATGCGGTAATCGGTACGCATTTCGGTTCGATAAACTCTACATTTATAAATAACGGCAGAAAAATAACGGTACCGGACGGAACGGCTCACTACCTCGAGCATAAGCTCTTTGAGAGTGAGGAGGGAGACGCATTCAAGCAGTATGCAAAGACAGGTGCATCAGCCAATGCATACACATCATTCGATGTGACCTGCTACCTTTTCTCATGTACCGAAAGATTTGAAGAATCTCTCGGCATACTCTTTGACCTTATCCGGTCGCCATATTTTACGCCTGAAACAGTTGCAAAGGAGCAGGGGATAATAGGACAGGAGATAAAAATGTATGACGACAGTCCCGAATGGAGATCAAATATGAATCTCTTTCAGGGTATGTATCAGTTCCACCCGATAAACAAGGATATTGCAGGAACTGTAGAGACTATTGCTGAAATAACGCCTGAAATACTCTATGACTGTTATAACAGCTACTATAACCTTAATAATATGGTTTTGTGCATTGCAGGAAATGCAGACCCGGGGCAGGTAGCTCAGGTGGCAGACAGCAAGCTTAAGGAAAATGACCCCGTTATTACAGAGAGTATATTCCCCGAAGAACCTTATGAAGTGGGCAAAACTTATATAGAGCAGATCCTTCCCGTTGCGGTACCGCTGTTTTCGCTCGGCTTCAAGGAGGCCGGCAAAGATGAGCCTGTGACGACTAAGGAGTCTATATGTACGAGTATTATACTTGAGGCTTTTGCGGGAGAAGGTTCAGAGCTTTACCGTGAACTTCTGGATAAAAAGCTTATCAATTCCAGCTTTGCGAGCGAATATATGGACGGCAGCGGATACCGTTTTATAAGCTTCAGCGGTGAATCCCGTGACCCTGAGCTTGCAGCAGAGATAATAAGGAAGGCAGTAAGAGAACTTCATGAAAAAGGTATCTCAAAAGAGGACTTTGAGAATGCAAGAAACTGCACCTATGGAAGGATCGTAAGGAGCTGGGACAGTCCTTCGGCTATAGCGACAGACCTGCTGTATTCGGAATTTACGGGCAGAGACGTATTTGAGGCGTCAAAGCTTATTTCCGAAATTACGGCAGACGATGTAAACGAAAGACTTAAGGAACAGCTTGACGCAGACAATTCCTGTCTGTCTGTAATAAAAGGAATAGACAGCGCTGCGGAGGACAAGGATGTATAATGTAAGCTTTCCCGGGCTTGGAATAGAACTTGAGGTAAATCCTGTTGCTTTTACCGTAGGCAGCTTCAAGGTATATTGGTATGGAATAATCATAGGCATAGGCTTTATGCTTGCTCTGATATTTGCGCTGAAAAGCCTGAAAAAATTCGGTATAAACAGAGACAGCTTCATTGACTGCGTAATAACAGGGCTTATTTTCGGAATAATAGGAGCAAGACTCTATTATGTAGCATTCAAGTGGGACTATTACTCTCAGCATCTGAATGAGCTTTTTGCAATACACAACGGAGGGCTTGCCATTTACGGCGGTGTTATAGGCGGACTGTTATCCGCCTGCGTTGCTGCAAAGCTTAAGAAGGTTCCGATACCTGCAATGCTGGATATAGGTGTCATGGGATTTCTTATCGGACAGGGTCTCGGGCGCTGGGGCAATTTCTTCAATCAGGAGGCTTTCGGCACACCTACAGACCTTCCGTGGAGAATGGCAAGCGAAAATACAGACGGCATAGGAGTACACCCGTGCTTTCTGTATGAATCGTTATGGTGTCTGCTGGGATTTTTCCTGCTGTGGTTTTTCAGCCGTAAGTTCAGAAAGTATGACGGACAGATATTCCTTATGTACCTTGTATGGTACGGAGCTGAAAGAATGATAGTAGAGGGACTTCGCACAGACAGCTTATATACGCCGCTTTTCGGACTGAGGGTGTCTCAGATCCTTGCAGCACTTACTATGACGGCAGGCATTGTTCTGCTGATAGTTTTCAGAAAGCGCACCTATAAGGCAGTAAATGCAGCGGCAGACGGCGGCAGCGCTGCGGTTTCCGCAGATGAGGAAAAGTCTGTGGAAAAAAATATCTCTCAGACGGAGGAAACCGTACAGGAAACAGGAGAAAGCCAAGGGTCAGAGGAAAAATCCGGGCTATGTTCTGCGGAGGAAGAAACTCCGGTACAGGAGCAGAAGAAAGAATAAGCAGTAAAACGGCAGAAAGAACTGCCGGAAAAAATAGAAGAGGAGTGCGGAAAATGGCAGCAATCATAAGCGGAAAGGAAGTATCCGCAAAGGTAAGAGAGCAGGTCAGAGAGGAATGCGAGAGCCTTAAGGCTAAGGGAGTTACACCCGGACTTGCAGTAATTATTGTAGGAGACGATCCTGCATCGAGAGTATATGTTAACAATAAGAAGAAAGCGTGTGCTGAGGTCGGATTTGTATCGGAGGAGTATGCACTTCCTGCTGAAACGACACAGGAGGAGCTTCTGAAGCTTATTGAGGAGCTTAACGGCAGAGCCGACATAAACGGTATACTCTGTCAGCTTCCTCTCCCCCGTCACCTTGACGAAAAGGCAGTTATAAATGCAATATCACCTTTAAAGGATGTAGATGCATTTCATCCGTCAAATGTCGGCAGGATAATGATAGGCGATTATCATTTCCTTCCCTGCACTCCTGCAGGAGTAATGGAGCTTATGCATCATGCAGGCATAGATGCGGCAGGCAAGAGCTGTGTCGTAATAGGCAGAAGCAATATTGTAGGAAAGCCTATGGCAATGCTTCTTCTGCATGAGAACGGAACAGTAACTATCTGCCACAGCAGAACAAAGAACCTTAAAGAGATATGCAGCAATGCGGATATTCTTGTAGCAGCGGTAGGTAAGGCTAAATTCGTAAAGGCTGATATGGTCAAGGAGGGTGCCGTTGTTCTTGATGTAGGAATAAACCGTGACGAAAACGGCAAGCTCTGCGGAGACGTTGATTTTGACGAGGTCGAGCCTAAGGCTTCATATATTACGCCTGTTCCGGGAGGAGTAGGTCCCATGACAATAGCCATGCTTATGAAAAATACACTTATGGCTGCAAAGATACAGAATGGTCTTTAATATATAAGAATGAACAGGATAACAGTACAGGAGGGAACAATATGATGAAAATACCGTTTTCACCGCCGGATATCGGAGAGGACGAGATAAACGAGGTAGCGGATACGCTGAAAAGCGGCTGGATAACCACAGGACCAAAGACAAAGAAATTTGAGAATCAGATCACATCTTATTGTATGAGTGACAGAACGGTCTGCCTTGATTCCTGTACATCTGCCCTTGAAATGACGCTGAGAATGCTCGGAGTAAAGAGAGGAGATGAGGTCATAGTTCCTGCCTATACATATACGGCAACGGCAAGTGTTGTTTTTCATGTAGGGGCAAGACCTGTTATGATAGACTGTGCTCCAAATACGATACAGATAGACTATGACAGACTGCCTTATCTTATAAACAGCAATACAAAGGCGGTTATACCCGTAGATGTCGGCGGTGTGCCGTGTGACTATGACAGGGTGTTTGAGGCAGTTAATTCAAAAAAGTCACTCTTTACACCGAATACACCGATACAGGAAATATTCGGCAGGGCAGTGGTACTTGCCGATGCCGCACATTCGTTCGGAGCAAAGAGAAATTTCCTCAAAAGCGGAGCTATGGCGGATTTCACTGCGTTTTCGTTCCATGCGGTTAAAAACCTGACAACAGGAGAGGGCGGAGCCGTTACATGGAGAAAGCACCCCGACCTCGACAGTGATGAGCTGTACAGAAGATTTATGCTGCTGACTCTGCATGGACAGACGAAGGACGCATTATCAAAAACTCAGCTTGGCTCGTGGGAATATGATATAGCCGGACCGTACTTCAAATGCAATATGACGGACATTACGGCATCTATCGGTCTTGCACAGCTGAAAAGATTTCCTGCGATGCTGAAAAGAAGAAGGAAGCTTATTGAGTATTACAACAGAGAGCTGAACGACTGCGGAGTTTCCGTACTGCAGCATTACTCGGATAAGGAAAAGTTCTACTCCAGCGGACATCTTTATCTTACAAAGCTTATGTGGCAGGAGGAGGATTACAGAAACGAGGTAATAAACAGGCTCGCTGAAATGGGTGTTTCGGCAAACGTACATTATAAGCCCTTGCCAATGCTTACGGCATATAAGCACCTCGGATATGATATCAATGAATTCCCTAATGCCTATGATATGTATAAAAACGAAATTACGCTTCCGCTGTACTCTAAAATGACTGACGAAGAAGCACAGTATGTCGTTGCGTGCTATAAAAAGGCTCTTGAGGATTCATAAGAGGACAAAATAATATCAAGGTTGTAACAAATGACTGTTTCCCCGAAGGAAAATAATATTTCTTCGGGGGCTTTTTTTATTTTGTTTTACAAATTGTATAATCATGCCCCGAAAACACAGTAAACAAGGGAGTTGTTCAAAATTATGTGAAAAATAATGTCGTAAACCAAGCAAAAATGTGATTGACATTCAAGAAATCAGGCAGAAATGACTGTTTTTCAGAGTGTAATTTTCACTCCGAGACAGATTCGTGAAATGCCGATGTAAAGCGGAAATTCTGATTGTTTTTACATTGAAAAGTGAAGTAAAATGAAATATCTTCAAAAAATTTTTTATTTGTAACAAGTTTGTAATCATGTTTTTGCGAATTGCACATAAAAAAATGCGGAAAAAGTCGGAAAAGGAAAAAATCAAGCGCAAAAGAGCAACTAAATTGCACTATGGGTGTCGTATTTTGGAAGGTGGTTGTTAAAATTGCACAAAATTAAATGGAATTTTTTTTTGACAATAACGAAGGAATGGTTTATAATTGCATCATCAACTGAAAAACACCTGCTGAAAACCAATTATTACAAATCTTTAACAGCAGGCAATTTAAGGAGATAATAATCATGAAAAATCAGAAGAAGACAAACAGTGCAGGCTTTAAGAAAGCCTTATCTATTGTGATCCTCGGCGGTGTATGTCTTACCGCTGCAGTTTCAGTAAGCTCTCTTTCAAAGACAGTAACAGTAACAGACGGAAACGAAACAATAAAGATCAATACAATTACACCCGATACACAGTCAGTCCTTTCAAGAACAGGCATAGAACTTGGCGAGAATGATAAGCTCGTTCGTACAGATGATGACAAGAAGGGCGTTAATATTTCCGTAATAAGAGCATTTGATGTTGACAAGACAGAGGAGCCGAGCTTCAATGAGACATCAGTTGCAGATTCAATGCTTTCAGCCGGCATGACACTCAGCGACAACGAGAGCATCTCTCTTGCAGCAGCACTTGAGAATTCAGGCTCAGAGACAGAGATAAAGCTTTCACGCTATGAGATCACTGTTGATGTAAGAGGCGAGAAGGTTACAAAGTATGTTCCTGCAGGAACGATCAAGAACGCACTTGACTTCCTCGGTATCGAGCTTGCATCTAACGATATCATCAGTGAGGACATAAACAAGAGCGTTAAGGACGGTCTTGAGATCGAGATCAAGAGAGTAGAGTACAAGACTATCACACAGTACTCGGCTATAGAGTATGATACGATCTATAAGGATACAGATGACCTTTATGAGGGTGAAACAGAGGTAGAGACAGAAGGCGCTGAGGGTCAGCGTACTGTCACAACAAAGGAAAAGTATGTAAACGGCGAGCTTGTTTCAACAGAGGAAGTCAGCAATGTTGTTACAAAAGAGGCTGTTGATGAGGTTATCCTTAAGGGTACAAAGGAGAAGGAAGTTCAGACTTACGACTATACATATAACTACTCAGAGTCAGGTCATCTTACCAACATGAGCGGTATCTATTATGGTCCTTCAGGTCTTGAGACATACTATAACCTTCCTATGGACGGCGTTGTATCTGTTATGAGAAACATGGGCTTTGATGCAGATGAATATCCCTATTGGGTAAGAGACGACGGCTGTAAGATGCTCGGCGGCTATATTATGGTAGCTGCAGACCTCAGCATCAGACCCAGAGGTTCACTCGTTCCTACATCTCTCGGTACAGGTATTGTCTGCGATACAGGCGGATTTATCTACAATAACCCTTACCAGCTCGATATAGCTACAGCATGGTGATTTAATATAACCTGCCGTATATATCAGAATATTATTATAAGCTTAAAATAACGGGCATCTTTGGTGTCCGTTATTTTTATTGAGTAATTGTGTTCCGTAAAAACTTAAAAGCTACAATATTGTAAAGAAGTCGGTTAGTTTGCTTTCAAAGCTTGCAATTTGGGAATTTCCAAAGTATAATATTTCTATACGATAGGAGAGGAGTGCTTTGAAATGCTGCTTGCAGTAATATCCGCTGCGGTTTGTCTTGCCGTGGCAACAATGATGTATACACCTAAAATGAGGGTATTCAGGTTCTACAGACCTGTAGCATTGATATTCCTGTTTGAGGGCGTATGGCTTTTGTTTGATTATATCGTCAGACAGATATCTCCCGACAGCACATTTACAATGGTTATCCACTATATCGGATTTATAGTTTTCGGTGCATATTTTATACTCAAGATCGTCTTTGAATCAAATGATAAGATAAAGGAAAAGATCAAGCCTAAAAAGAAGGGCTGAAAACAAATCGGAAAAAGGAGTAAATGTATGGGTTATATATATTCGGTGCTCTGGTTTATTATGGCTGTTGTGCTGCTTACTAAGTTCAGAGAAGAAAGCAAAACGGTTTATGTGCTGAGCGGCTATTTTATGTATGCAGGTATCTGGTGGCTGATAGATCAGGTAACGGCATT
>CACXGH010000132.1 GCA_902767175.1 uncultured Ruminococcus sp. | reverse complement strand
GCTTACCGGCGGTGGGCGACGGTCTACAACCTGAAGCAGATGTCGAGTACGTTCCTCTTCCTCCGTGAGAACAAGATAGAGAGTTTTAAGGAACTTAATGACCGGACAGAGGATTCCGTCCGTAAGTTCAACACACTCAATGAATCTGTAAAATCAGCAGAAGCACGGCTTGCTGAGATTCTGACGATAAAGAAGCACATCCTGAATTACCGGAAGACAAAGGACACATATGTTGCTTACCGCCAGTCCGACTACAGCAGAGATTTCTTTGAAGAGCATCGGATGGAAATAACGCTTCATAAGGCAGCAAAAGCGGCTTTTGACCAGCTGCATGTTGAAAAACTGCCGACGATACGAGATCTGAACGAAGAATATGACAGGACCCTTAGGGGAAAGAAAAAGGACTACGCGGAATACAGGGCGGCAAGGAAGGAGATGCAGGAGTATCTGAGGGCAAGGCAGAACGTGGAGCTGTTCTATCAAAAAAATTTTAAAGAAGATAGAACACATTCTTTAGAAGAATTGTAAGAAATTAAATAAGTGTTCACGAAAAATTACTCTGCGAAAACAAAAAGTAATTTGAAGCACTGCCAGCTGCACTTTATCATAATCTCAGATGCAGTATCATGATATACTTATGCTTACAGAGCGTCTATAGTTTATGACTGATTAACAGGCAGTGAGGGGGATAATGCTAAATTCAGGTTATAAAAAATCGGCGGTTGCCACATGTGAACAAGCCGGGCAGGAATATAGAAAACAGTACGATAATACGGTACAAAGTGTTACATCTCTGCATAGCTCCAAAGAGCATGCCAAAACACTATTATTGTCCGTCGAGAATCTTATTTCCTCTATTTCAAGTAAGCCAGTGGAGCTTGAAAAAGAGAATTACGCAATATCAGTCCGTATAGAGAATTTTGAAAAAGAAATTGTTAACATCCGCAAGAAGTCAATGCAGGATGAAAATCTGACTAATGGTACCGCCGGGGCAGGAGTTGCTGCCGGCGTTGGTGTTGCTGCTTTCGGACCAAGTGCAGCAATGGCAATTGCTACCACTTTCGGAACTGCATCAACCGGTACTGCAATAGCATCACTATCCGGAGCAGCTGCAACAAATGCAGCTCTTGCCTGGCTGGGGGGAGGCGCTTTGGCAGCAGGCGGGAGCGGGATAGCCGGAGGAACTGCTTTTTTAGCATTGGCGGGACCTGCCGGATGGGCGATTGGCGGTGCTGCTTTAGTAGGAAGCGGCCTTATGGCAAGCAGCAGAAATAAGAAGATAGCAAGAGAAGCTGAGGAAAAGACCCTGAAAATCCGGAGTGAGACGAATACGCTTCGTGAACTGCAGAAAAAGGTTGACCGCGAAAATCAGTTACTAAAAAAACTCCAGGCGGGTGTCTTTGGCTGTTTAAATGTATCCGTGAGGCTTCGTGACGGTAATTATAATGAATTCAATGAAACAGAGAAGTATGAACTGATCCGCTTAATAAATACGTCAGAAGCACTTTCTCTCCGTATCGGAGAAAAGATAACGGATGATATACAGGACATTAATATTTCACGAAAAGCAAGCTGGAACATCGAAAATCAAAAAATAGCTGATGAAAGCGCGTATATCAAGTTAGATAAATATGATTATATGATTGCAGGATTTTGCGGCGCTGCGGCAGGGATGATAGATGCCTTGTTCGTTAAAAATCCGGAATTCAGCTTTATCGGAAAGCAGACGGACAAGCTTCAGGATAATGTAGTCGTTAAAACAACGCAGCTATTCTGGCAGTTTGATACCCGTCAGAAGGGCAAATCAAAAAAGAAACCGGAAACTCTCGTACAATGTATCAATTATCTTGAACAGGCGTTTCCCGTTACTTATGACGCAAGGCGTGCAGGGGATCTCAATGTTGCAGAAGGCATTCTTGAAGGAATGAATTCAAAAAATCATCATTTGTTATCTCTGGCACACAGTCCGGATCTGATAGGTTTGATATTCTCTATCATTGATCAGTTCTCAGGGCTCGCAACATTTGTGGACAAAGGAAAGGTAATACGGGTCGAACCTGCAAAACGAAGCGGTGCGATTCCATATCTTCAAGGGGCAAATATGCCATCCATGATATTCTGTGGT
>CACXGH010000131.1 GCA_902767175.1 uncultured Ruminococcus sp. | reverse complement strand
GGAGCTAAAGCTCCCCGACGTCTGTTGACGGCGTCGCTCGCTCCAATCAAGCGAGCTTGTTGGAGCTTTGCTCCTTGTTTAATCATTAAAACTGTGGTATAATTCTGTTGTATTATTTTATACTGAAAGAGATGATCAATATGCTGTCCGCATTTCTCGATCAGGCTGTCTCACAGGCAAGCTTACAGTCAAGTGAAGAACTGACCGGATTAGAAAAAAACATTAACATTACACAACAATGGCTTGAAAACGCCTATAATTGGTTTATCAATTACCTGCCAAATATTATTTCGGCAGTACTGATACTTATAATCGGTTTCTGGCTTACCAGAATAGTCGGCAAGCTGATATTAAAGGCTTTGAAAAAAAGCAAGGCAGATCCAACTGTAAGCTCATTTCTTCATTCTCTTATCGGAGTCACTCTGAAAATCATAATCGTTATATGTGCCTTGTCAACTCTTGGCGTGGACGTAACAACTATCATAACAACTATAGGTGCAGCAGCCGTAACTATAGGTCTTGCACTTAAAGACAGTCTTGCAAATGTAGCAAGCGGCACGCTTATAATCCTGAATAAAAAATTCAAGATAGGAGACTATCTTGAAACAGAGGGATTAAAAGGCAAGGTAGTAAAAATAGACATGATGTATACTACTCTTTGTACATACGATAATAAAGAAATACTTATCCCAAACTCAAGACTAACCTCAAACAACATCACTAACTATTTTGTTCAGGATTACAGAAGAATTGACCTGATAATTCCGATAGCATACAGTGAGGATATCGCAAAAGCAAGAGATGTTATCATGACCTTGATAAACAATAATGACATGGTTATAAAGGACAGGAATAACCGGGTAGCGGTTGATACGCTTAATGAAAGCAGCGTTGATCTGAGTGTATGGATCTGGTGCAGGTCTGAGAATTATTGGGTGCTTATGGAATATATGAAAGAAAGCATCAAGAATTCACTCGATGCAAATCATATTCAGATACCCTTCAATCAGCTTGATCTTCATATTATTGACAAGGGCACAAAAAAAGAGCTTCCGACTGAGCTTGAAAAAGAAAAAATATCATAAAGGAGAGAGAAAGTATGATACTTGCAATTGATGCAGGAAATACAAATATTGTTTTCGGTGGAGTAGAGAAGGACGGAACTACAGCATTTTTATGCAGGATAAGCACCGATAAAAACAAAACCGAGGACGAATATGCTGTACAATTAAAAATACTGATCGAACTGAATGGTGCATCAGCCGACATTTTTGAGGGAGGTATCATTTCCTCAGTTGTACCACAGCTGACACCCATATTAAAGAAGGCTGCGGAAAAGGTAACAGAAAAAATCCCGCTTATCGTGGGACCGGGGATAAAAACAGGGCTGAACATCATGATAGATAATCCTGCACAGCTCGGAAGTGACCTTGCCGTTGGCGCTGTAGCGGCTATTGCGCTTTATCCTAAGCCGCTGATGGTCATAGATATGGGAACTGCAACGACTATATGTGCGGTCGATAAGGATTCCAACTACAAGGGAGGAATAATAGCTCCGGGACTCAGAGTAGCAATGGAATCTCTGACAAGAAATGCTGCTCAGCTGCAAAGCATAGGATTGTATCCGCCCAAAAGAGCGATAGGTACGAATACCGCCGACTGTATGCGCTCCGGTCTCGTATTCGGAAACGCTGCAATGATAGACGGTCTTATCGACAGAATGAGTGCAGAGCTTGACGGCAAGCCTACCGTTATTGCCACAGGCGGTCTCGCTTCGCATATTATCCCCTACTGCAGCCACAAAATTATTCTCAACGATGAGCTGCTGCTCATCGGACTGAGGATCATTTACGATAAAAATTCATGATAATTCAATATTTCAATAATAAAAAGCAGCAGGTGCTTCATATTGCAGCCTGCTGCTTAATTTATTTCCGTAATTCAGGAATCAGTTGTCAATATCAAAGAATTTTGCGTGAATAGCACTTACGGCAGCATCAGCATTCTTCTCATCAATAAGAACAGATACCTTTATCTCGCTTGTAGCTATCATGTGAATATTGATCTGAGCATCATAAAGAGCCTCGAACATCTTTGTTGCAACACCTGCATGGCTCTCCATACCTGCACCAACTATAGAGATCTTAGCAACATTCTCATCAACGAGAACGGACTTACCGCCGACGGTAGCAACATAATCCTCCATAACCTGAGCGGCATCCTTCGCATTATCCTTAGCTACTGTAAAGGAGATGTCCTTTGTACCGTCTCTGCCGATAGACTGGAGAATGATATCTACATTGATGCCCTTTGCGGAAAGCTTTGAGAACATCTTGAATGCAAGACCGGGATTATCCGGAACACCTACTACAGAAATTCTTGCTACATTAGTATCCTTAGCAACGCCGCTAACCAACATTTTTTCCATTTTATTAGCCTCCTTAACGATTGTACCGGGTTGTTTTGTAAGGCTTGAAAGTACCTCAAGCTCAATGTTGTATTTTTTAGCCATTTCAACGCTTCTGTTGTTCAGAACCTGTGCGCCGAGAGTTGCAAGCTCAAGCATTTCATCATATGAAATAGTATCAAGCTTTGTAGCATTCTTTACCTTTCTCGGGTCTGCTGTATAAACACCCTCAACATCGGTATAGATCTGGCAGAGGTCTGCGTGCATTGCTGCAGCAATAGCAACAGCGCTTGTATCAGAGCCGCCTCGTCCAAGAGTAGTAACATCTTCAAATCTGTTGATTCCCTGGAATCCGGCAACGATAACGATATTCTTCTTGTCAAGTTCCTTGGCAATTCTGTCTGTCCTTACTCTCTTGATACGGGCAGAGGTATATGCTGATGTTGTCTGGAAACCTGCCTGCCAGCCGAGAAGGGAAATAACAGGATAGCCCAGCTTCTCGATAGCCATAGCAAGCAGTGCAATAGAGATCTGCTCACCTGATGCAAGAAGCATATCCTTTTCTCTTTTTGATGCGTTCGGATTGATCTCGTTTGCTTTTTCGATGAGATCGTCAGTGGTATCACCCTGTGCAGATACTACAACAACGACACTATTGCCCTTTTTGTATGTATCCGTAACGATCTTTGCAACATTGAAAACTCTTTCTGCATTGGCAACAGAGCTTCCTCCGAATTTCTGTACGATAAGACTCATTTTCTCTCCCCCAATATTCTTTTTATCACAGATCCGCAATACGGATCTTTGACACTACCTTAGCGCCCCATTCCTCGAATGAAGCCGCAGCCTTCTCAATATCGGCCGCCTTCATATCGCCTGTTGTAAAGGCAAATTCATTATTATCAGAGCCTGAACGGACTATTTCCTTTACATCGGTGAACAGTTCTGCCGCCTTGTCGAAGAGCTGCTTTTTATCGCAGTCTGCTGAAACTCTGATATAAACGGGATAAACAGTTTCCTCATAGGGCTTGACTATACTTTCATCACCGTCTGCCCAATCGAGATACTTTCTCTTGTTCAGATGCTTTACGCAGTCTATAATATCGGCTGCAACAGCACTTGCTGTGGGAAGCTTACCCGCTCCCTTGCCGTAGAATACAACATCACCTGTTGAGTCTCCCCTTACAAGGATACCGTTGAATACATCGTCTACATTGGCAAGCTGGCTGTCCCTTGAAATGAACATTGGCTCTACTGTGATATCAAGTGTATCGTCATCAAGTCTCTTGACCTGACCTATGAGCTTAATAACTCCGCCCCATGCAGAAGCGTATCTTACATCATCAAGGGTGATCTTTGTGATACCCTGAGTATGTACATACTGCGGATAAACGTGCTTTCCATATACAAGAGAGGCAAGAATGCTTATTTTTCTGCCCGCATCATGTCCTTCAACATCGGCAGCAGGGTTCCTTTCCGCATAGCCGAGCTTCTGTGCCATTGCAAGGGCATCTTCAAAGGACATATTTTCTCTTATCATCTTAGTAAGTATAAAATTTGTGGTACCGTTGAGTATTCCTGCTATTTCAATTACATCATTAGCTGCAAGACACTGGCTGAGAGGTCTTATTATCGGAATACCGCCGCCAACACTTGCTTCAAAAAGATAGTTGACATTATGCTCCTTGGCAATTCTGAGCAGCTCTGCGCCCTTTGTAGCAACAAGTTCCTTATTTGATGTAACAACGCTCTTGCCGCTCTCAAGAAGTCTCTTTGTAAAATCATACGCAGGATTAACGCCGCCCATGACTTCGGCAACGACTTTTACCTCGTCATCATTGAGAATATCCTCAAATGACTTTGTAAACTTGTCCTGAAAAGGGCTGTCGGGAAAGTCTCTGATATCAAGAATGTACTTGATTCCGATCTCCTCTTTTGTGCGCCTTGCAATACTGTCCTTATGCTCCATAAGGACCTCTACTACTCCGGAGCCAACTACACCGTAGCCCATTACCGCTGCCTGTACCATATAATTCAATTCTCCTTATCTTGTTCGTTTTTTACCTGCCGTGATCTGCTAATGCTCACAGCCTGTAATATCACAAAATTTTTAACAATTCATTTGCAGATCATTCTGCCGGCTGTTCAGTTGTTTCCTCTGTACCGCCTCCGCCTTCCGGCTCTGATTCGGCCGGCGGCTCCGGACTCTCCTCCGGTTCGGGAGAAGGCTCCGGCTCAGGCTCAGGCTCAGGAGAAACCTCAATTTCCGAAGATTCCTCCGGCTCGGGAGATACTTCCGGCTCGGAGGATTCCTCCGGCTGTGACGATTCCTCGATCTGTGAGCTTTCCTCTGTTTCAGAGCTTTCCTGAACATCAGAAGATTCCTCTGTCTGAGAACTTTCTTCAGTATTTGATGATTCCTCGGTCTGAGAGCTTTCCTCCGAGCCTGAGGTCTCAGGCTTGTCATCGTTTTTCTTTGTCGGGACCTTTGCATAGTAAGGCATATTATCTGGTGCATAATAGCCTGTCCACATATCGTCTCCTGCATCATAGGTCAGCAGCAAGCCTGTTGTCTTGCTGAAATAATGCTGTTCTACATTTCCTGAAAGGTTATATGACTTTTTATCTTTGCCCTTGAGCCATTCTGCCATAATATCACGCCATAGGATATGAACCGCACCCTGCTCGGATTCGGCAATTTCCGAAGGGGTCGGGTGACCTGTCCAGATACCTGCCACCGCATAGGGTGATGCTCCGATAAACCAATTGTCATAGGAGCTGTCGGTCGTACCTGTCTTGCCTATGATATCCCAACCGTCTATCTTAGCTCTGTAGCCGAGTGCTTCCTTACCGGAATTTACAACGTCTGAAAGAAGTCTGTTCATTATTGTAGACGTCTCGGACGATATTACTCTGTCGGGCATACCTCTGTCACGGTTGTCAAGGATAACATTTCCGTCCTTATCCTCTACCCAATAATAGGTATAAGGGTCATAATAATAACCGTCATTACAGAAAATTGCGTATGCAGATGTCATTTCCTCAACAGTTGCACCGCCGGCAAAACCGCCGATCGAAAGACCTGACAGGTTTTCTTTATCCTTCTCCTCATCAAGATGGCTGAAGTGCAGGCTCTGAGTCAGGAAATTATAGCTTGCAGGCATACCTATCATATTCAGTACGCTTACTGTAGCACCGTTAGATGAGATATTAAGTGCTCTTGTAACGGTAATATTTCCATAGTATGAGTTGTACCAATTCTGAGGACCGGCTACGGGATCTCCGTACTGATTGTAGCTCCAATTAGAGACAGGAGCATCGGCAATGAGCGAAGAATAGTTTATCTTTCCCTGATCAAGTGCGACAGTGAAGGAAGACAACGGCTTAATGGTGGAGCCCGGCTGCAGTGCGGAACGGGAAGCATTATCCCAAAGAAGTCTGCCGTCTCTTTCCTGTCTGCCGCCTACAGTAGCAAGAACTCTTCCCTCAAAGTCCATCATCATATAACCGACATCAAGTGTCGGATCATCGGGAGTTTGCCATGAGAGCACCTTTTTCTCGGCAATCTCCTGAGCCTTTTTGTCCATAGCACTGTAAATTTTAAGACCCTTGCTGTATATCATATCCTCAGCTTCGCCGACAGAGATCCGGTTCTGTGCAGCAATACCTTCCGTGACATCTCTGAACAGACGGTCATCGTACCAATTCCAGCTTTCGGCATCGTCTTCTTCTTCCTCAACGACAAAACCGACAAACTTCATTTCATTGGATTCCTTTTTTGCCTGCACATATTCCTCCCGGGTTATCATTTCCTGATCATACATTTCAGCAAGAACCGTATTACGACGCTTTTTGTTATTTTCAGGGAATACAAGCGGATCGTATGCATAGGGGTTCTGTGTAATACCTGCAATAGCGGCACATTCTGCTACTGTACAGTCTCTTATATCCTTATTGAAATAGAGTCTTGCAGCCGATTGAACGCCTCTGCAGCCGCTGCCGTAGTTTACTATATTAAGATATGCTTCAAGGATATCATCCTTGGTATATTCCTTTTCAAGCTTGATCGCTCTGAATATCTCCCTCAGCTTTCTTGTAATGCTCACCTCATTATCATCGGTGATATTTTTTATAAGCTGCTGAGTAATAGTGGAGCCGCCGAATTCGTCCTTGCCTGTTGCAAGGCTGAAAACAGCACCGCCTGTTCTGTACCAGTCAACACCCTCATGCTCATAAAATCTCTTATCCTCAATAGCTATCTGAGCATCTATCATGCGTTTGGGGATATCCTTATAGCTTACCCATACACGGTTTTCGGTAGAGTACAGCTGACGGTAATCTTCCCATTCGCCCTTTTCGTTGAGCACATAAACATGGCTCGTTTCGTTGAGCTTCATATCCTCAAGGTCTATATTTGAAGGCTCGTTGGCAATATTAAGGATATAGAAAAGTATTGAAACACCTACTACAAGACCTGTAAAGATAGTTACCAGAAAAGCCGTTAC
Source organism: uncultured Ruminococcus sp. (assembly GCA_902767175.1). GTDB lineage: Bacteria > Bacillota > Clostridia > Oscillospirales > Acutalibacteraceae > UBA1213. The sequence continues at coordinate 13,142 of CACXGH010000131.1, read as the reverse complement.
AAGCAGCTTTCCGACAGACGAAAAGAACTCCCTGATAACGGATAAGACAGATACCGAGCCTTTTCCGGTATTGTCGTTATACTTGCTGATATCAGTCTTTCTCACAAGCTATGACCTCCTCTTTATCCAGGGCAGGAGCATATTATCTCTGCCGTGACACCTGACCATGACGATACTATACTATTATTGCCGAAGCGCTTAAGGATAAACAGCCGGCAAAACAGAAACTGACATTAATTTTATAAAATACCTATGCTATTATACCATAAAATCAAAAAAATGGAATGCTTTTTTTTGATAATTTAAAAAACAGTATCCAATATCTATATTTTGCTAAAAAAATAATCTCTATATGATGAATAATTGCACAAATTATCCCAAAAATATAAACAGAGGTGAACAGACAAATGAAAAAACTATTGATGGTAACGGGCAGTTTTCTCTTTCTGTGTATTATTATAACATCTTACAATTCATCGTACAATGCCAAAGATCATACAGACAGCACAAAAACTGCCGTCATAAGCACAAGCGAAACCGGAAAAGATAATATTGCCGCTACCCCTGCCTACACTTTAAGAGAATATCAGAAAAAGGTTGCGGTCTTTAAGGGCAGCAGCGATACGCCCATATATATAAGTGAGGTTTATATAAGTGAACTGCCCGAAAACGACCGTGAGCTTTTGAAAAACGGGATTGCCGCACAGAATAAAAAGGAACTTGACCGTCTTGTTGAGGATTACTGCAGTTAGGAACAATGGTAACATCACGCACTGTGAACAGTTATTCAGTATATTGTGATAGTACTTGCTTTTCACCTTAGTGAAGGAATTATTCAATGCATGACAGACACGGGCAGTATTGTGAACTGATTTGTGATATGATTTTATTTTCCTTTTAAGTTATAATTAAAAAATCCTGTTCTATAGCCATATTTTGGTGTTATTAACTTGAAATTTTTTGTTGCATTTTGGTCTCTTATTGACAATTTTTGAGTAAATCCGACAATCAAAAGATGTTTTTTATGCATTTTTATCAGCAATTCGTGATATTTGAAAAAGTGTATAAAAAAGTAGTGACAAACGTGATAAAATAGTGTATAATATTGTTGGGTTGGTAATATATTATTTACAGGGGGTTTTAAAAATGTATAGTATGATATCTTACTGGCTGAAGTTTTACAGGCACGAGTGTGGTCTTACTCAGCAGCAGGTTGCTGACAGACTAAAGATCGAGCGATCAACCTACACTTACTACGAGACCGGTAAAACAAAGCCCGACATCAACACGCTCATCAAAATAGCTAAGGTGTACAACATCAGCTACACCAAGCTGCTTGAGGGTATCGAGGAGGAGCTTGAGTCTGCGGTTGCCGATATTCATTCCGGCTCTCTTACTGAGGACGAGGATACACTGAAATACCGTACCCACGCAACCACAAAGTACGAGGTTGAACTGCTTTTCGTTGTACGAAATCTTACTCCGAAGCAAAGAAAAGAAGTTATGAATCTTGCAAAGAAGCTCATTAATGAGACAGAAGCCTCGAAGTAATTTCTGCTTATTTTTTAAATTGTACTATTATTCTTTTAAATGGACGAAATCCATTTATATATCAACAAAGGTTTACAGGATAATAGCATGATACGAGGATATGGCGAACATATCCAAAGCCTGCATTGCAGGCTTTCAATTATAAAAGGCAGACACTTTTTATAATTGAAATAGTATTACATAGCAAAAAAACAGCCCCTTTTCGGGGGCTGTTTTTTACTTTTATCAGACCTTTCTATATCATTCAAAACCCGTCTGAATTTTCCGGTTACAGAACAAATCTATTATTGTACTGCCATTCTGTACATTGCCTCAAGACAGATCTGAGCGTGCCTGAAAAAGTTTTCCTTATCTATGCTTTCATCTGCTTCATGTATTTTTGCAGGGTCGCCCTTAAATACAGGTCCGAAGGCAACACCGTTGTTTTTCAGCGTTCTTGCATAGGTTCCGCCGCCTGTAGAATAAAGCTCAGGTTCGACACCCATAACCGCCTTATAAGCCTCACTGAGCAGTTTTGTTATAGGTGCACTGTCGCTGACGGACAGCGGCGGCTCATGGTTTACAAGCTTTGTCCTGAGTCCGTAATATGAGGCTTTTTCGCTGATTTTTTCAAATATTTCATCACTGTCAGATGTAACAGGATATCTTATATCTATCAATACCCTTGAAGCTGTTTCTCCTACTTCAATAATGCCTGTATTAACTGTCAAAGCTCCCGACTGTTCATCGCTGCAGGCTATTCCGAGTGAAGCTCCGTCATTTTCCAAGCCTATTGCATCATCTATGAATGAACAGAGACTTCCTGCAGCTTTTCGTCCGAAGCATTCAGAAAGCAGGCGGATAAGATGAACTGCCGCATTTGTTCCTTCATTCGGAACACAGGCATGAGAAGCCCTGCCGAATGAAGTGATTCTGAGTCCGTCCATAGTATAAAGAAAATCATATCTGCACGGGCTGTGGTCGGCAGCTCTGCGAAGAATATTATCCTCATTTTCAGTACAGTCTATCATTGCATCGGCTCTTGCAGGTACAGCATTTACGGCATTTCCTGCGCTAAGCTGTGTCAGAAGAGTACTGTCATTTTCCTTCGAGCTTATCTCAAGCTGCATAATGCCCTTTTCATTTGTGCAGATACCATATTCAGAATCAGGCGTGAATGCCATGCATGGCATTTCTTCTCTGCTGAAATACAGTTCCATATCATTCATGCCTATTTCCTCGGCAGCTCCTAATATAAGTCTCAGCCTTCTGTTCGCCTTTATGTTATTGTCCTTGAGTGCCTTCATACAATAAAGTGCCGCCATAGCAGGCCCTTTATCATCGACTATACCTCTGCCGTATAACCTGCCGTTCTTCTCTGTAAGACAATAAGGTTCTGTGCTCCAGCCCTCTCCTGCAGGAACTACATCTACATGAGCAAGAACTGCGGCAAGCTCCTCACCTTCACCGTATTCGGCATGACCGGCAAGTCCGTCGATATTTACCGTAGAAAAGCCCATTTCCTCTGCCCTCTTAAGGATATATCCGAGAGCCTCGGCAGCAGCAGCCTTATCGGTTGAGGATACTGATCTTATTCTCATAAGCTGATCGAGGTCTCTTAGCATTTCTTCCTTATAATCTGATATTTTTTCTCCAAAGCTCACATTATCATCTCCGAAACATAATACTCTAAATTATGCAGAGTCATTTTATTTTATTCCTCTTTATTTACAATTTCCTGTTCTATCCTGTACCGTGGTCTTTGTTTAACCTCATTATAAATCTTTCCAACATAACTGCCCACAATACCTATGCACAGCATCTGGAGACCACCGATAAACCATATAGAGCATATTGTTGAAGCCCAGCCGGACTGAGCGACTCCCATAAAATATGATACAAGAGCATAAATAAACCCGATAAGACTGAGTACACAGGTTATTATACCGAGGTTTGATATCATTTTAAGGGGTTTTACACTGAACGAGGTTATTCCGTCAATTGCAAAGCGTATCATCTTTTTCAGCGGATATTTTGACTCGCCTGCAAATCTCTCGTTTCTCTCATAATAAACATAGTCACTTCTATAGCCGATAAGCGGAACAATACCTCTGAGGAACAGATTAACCTCCCTGTATTCCGAGAGTGCATCGAGAGCCTTGCTTCCGAGCAGTCTGTAGTCAGCATGATTGTAAACTATATCAACGCCAAGCATCTTCATGAATTTATAGTAGCCCTGAGCTGTAGTTCTTTTGAAGAATGTATCCTTCTTTCTGCTGTTTCTGACACCGTAAACAACCTCACAGCCCTCATTATACTTGTCGATAAATTGGTCTATCACCTCAATATCGTCCTGAAGGTCGGCATCAAGAGAGATAACGCAGTCGCAGCCGTATTTTTTTGCGGTCATAAGACCGCTGAGAAGTGCATTCTGATGTCCTTTATTTCTTGAAAGCTTTACTCCGCCGACATACTTGCTTTCCCTGCTTTTCTCCGATATTATCTCCCATGTTCTGTCCTTGCTGCCGTCATCTACAAAAAGCATTCTGCTCTCCTCAGCCGCTTTTCCGCATTCTATAAGATCAGCAAGCTTTGCGCTGAGTCTTTTTATTGTTTCATTCAAAACTTCTTCCTCGTTATAACAAGGAATGACAAAAAACACCTTTGGCATTATGGAATTCTCCTTGATCTGCATTTGTTTCTGTTCTTTACTGACCTGCCGAGCTTTGCTGAGCAGGTGAATTCTTAGGCGACAGCTTAACATTGACCGTATAGCTGCCCTCAAGCCAGCACTGCGCAAACGGTTCCTTGAATTCAAGCGTTACAGGGCGCTCGACATAGCCTTCTGTAACCGTAGATTTATCGGACATATCAATAACTGCCGTAACCGACAGCGGTGACAACAGATTTACTCTTGAGGTAGGACCAATTATCTTGACAGTAAGTGTCTTATTGGACACTACAGCACTCTGATTTGCCCCCTGATTCTGTATCACAAAGTTAGATGAGGATAGAGTCAGGTTTTTTTCCGTCATATCCGAAAGGTCAAATTCGACCTCGGCATTCTCTACCGAATTGATATTTCTGCAGGTTGACGGTATCTCAAGGGTCACCGTATAAGTGTTCTTTTCCTTTGTAAGCTGTGAGAAATCTATAGGCGATGTACTTATAGAGGTAATATTTGAGCTTTTTGAGACAGCAAGCTCTATTGTAGAAGGCTCTACGCTGATAAGATCGTTATCAAAATCAAGCTTTTCGGGAATATTGACTATCCTCGGTACTATCTGAATATGCTTTACGTCAAGCACAGGAATAGTCGCATCTACTTCTGTAATATCCGGTGTAATGTATTTGCTGCTGATCTTATTGCCCTTTTCATCATAGAAAACAAGCGGTGCTTTTACTACAGTTGTTTCCGACAGCGTATCCGTAAAGGTATATTCTGCATCTACCTCCGCAATGCTGTTAAGTACAGACTCCGCACCTGATATTTTTACCGTCTGACGAGAAAGAAGCGTCTGTGAAGCATAACTTGACGGGTCAACGGATTTTACAGAGATCTTATCATTTATCGGTATAACTCTGCCCTCATCATATCTGTCAACGAAAACATTCACATTTGAAGGCGAAACCGATGATTCAAACGAATAATCAGTCTTGACACCGCTCTTTTTCGGAACAAGATCTATTGTATATTCACCTGGTGCTGTAATAAAGCTGACATCGGCTGCGGTGACGTAAATATCATCCTTTGTGACATTGGTAACTACAAGAGCGTTGCCCGATATCTTTACCTCTGCTTTCAGATCCTCGCCGTTGAAATAGCGCATACCGTCAGTAAGCTCGGGCAGATTTATCGGTATTCCCGTAACAGTGAATATAGACGATTCCTGAGTGGTCGAAGCTACATATATCCACGAAATAAATGCCACCAATATAGAGAAGAACATGACGAATTTATCATTATAGAATAACTTGAAGCTGATTTTATTTTTTATTTTTTTCATCTTTCTTTCCCTTCTTCGGTGTAGAGATGATCGGAGTCCTCTCCGATTTATCGGTCTGCTGAGGAACTATCATATCCTCAAGAGCAACATTCAGCGTCTCTCTTGTATAGTCACGGGTAAGAACACCGTTGACAGCAATAGAGATATTGCCTGTTTCCTCAGATACTACAACTACTACAGCGTCACTTGTTTCGCTGATTCCTATAGCCGCCCTGTGACGGGTACCAAGCTCAGAGCTTACAAGGCTGTTATTGGGGGTAAGCGGAAGAATACAGCCCGCCGCATACAGCTTTCCGTCACGAACTATCATTGCTCCGTCATGGAGAGGAGCTTTATTAAAAAATATGTTGCCTATCATGGATACAGAAGGTTCTGCATCTATGACAGTACCTGTATTTATTATATCTCCGAGCTTTGTCTGTCTTTCAAATACTATCAGAGCACCCGTCTTGGAGCGCTGGAAATTATTAGCCGCCTCAGAAACACAGTTGATAACCGCCCTTGCCTGCTTTATTTTTTCCTCCTCAACGGTCTTTCCTCCTGAGAGGTTATTCCAATACTTGGCTATCTTGCTCCTGCCTATGTGTTCAAGTGCGCTTCTCAGCTCCGGCTGGAACACAATAAGCACCGCAAGCACCGAAAATTGGAAGAATGACGAGAAAAGCGCATTAAGCATTTTGAGGCTGAATATTCCCGATATAAAGAAGGCTACGATAAGTACAAGAATACCTTTTACAAGCTGCTCTGCCCTTGTTTCACGGACTATCTTTATAAGATTGTATATTATGAAGGAAACGACCATGATATCAAGGACATCTGTAGCCTTGAAGGTCATCATCAAGGAAACGAAGCTGTTGTATACATTAGTAATTGCTTCCCACAAAATAACTCCTCCCTTTTATTTTCGGTATATCAAAAAGACTTTATGCCTGTATCAGCTTTTAAATATGTAAGGTATGCAAAACGCACACTAATCCACAATTATATTTTAACACAGAAAGAAATTTATTCAACTGTTTTTTTCATATTTTCAACATAAATATGCATCTCATTTTTCTTTTGTCATACCGCCATATGGAATGTTGTACGAATAAAGCCGATGAAAGCATATACACACTTTCACCGGCTTTTTGCGGTTTAAGGAAGCGCTGATTAAATACAGTGCCTGTATTGCGTCAGCATTTTTTCGTCAGGTTGTGCAAAAACGCCGCAGGCAGCCTGGCGGTTGTCAAGGAATTTTTGTGCAAGATGGCGGAAAAATAGCAAGCAAGACAGGTGCTGAGCCGTGAGGCGTGATTTATCCGGCGTTTCTTTAATTTTATGCTTTGCTGACTTCCCTTGCGGCTTTTCTGACGGCAGAAATCGCATTGTCGATGTCACGCACAGATGTGAAAGCTGAGGGAGAAATGCGTATGGCACCTTTTTCGGCCGTATCAAATGCCCTGTGTGCCGCAGGACTGCAGTGCAGACCTGCTCTGACTGCTATTCCATAGCGGTTAAGCAGCTTAGCCGCAGTCTCACTGTCAGTATTCTTAATATTGAATGACACTATCGGTACATAATGCACAGGTTCAGGCTCGGGAAGATACAGAATAATATTTTTATCCTGCTCCAGCCCCCTGTACATTCGTTTTATCAGCATGAATTCATGTGCCGATATTTTATCAGTACCTTTTCGTGAAACAAACTCTATTCCTGCACGGAGTCCTGCTATTCCTGACAGATCGGGAGTTCCGCTTTCAAGCCTGTCGGGAAGCTCTGACGGCTGCTCAAACGAAACGGAATAACTGCCTGTACCGCCCTCCGTAAGCGGCTCGGGTATTTTATCTCCTGCTACGACAAGAATTCCCGTTGCCATAGGTCCGTAAAGTCCCTTATGACCTGCAGCGCAGAGGTAGTCAATACCGCTGTCCATAAGATCTATCGGCAGTACTCCCGCACTCTGTGCAGCATCGACAGCTATAGTCAGACCGTATTCATGTGCAAGGGCTGCAAGTCTCTCAACAGGCAGTCTTATACCCCATACATTCGATGCATGAGTACATATTATCATTTTTGTCCTCATATTTATCGCCTGTCTGAATGAATCTACCGTTCTGTCGTTATCACCTGCAAATACCTTTGCTGCGGTATATGACACACCCTGAGCCTTCATTCTTTCAAGCGGTCTCATGACGGCATTATGCTCAAGCTCTGATACTACAACATGGTCTCCGTTTTTCAGCAGTCCCTTTATAACTGTATTTATGGCTGTTGTGCAGTTAAGAGTAAAAATAACGCTGCTCTCTGAGGGTGCATTGAAAAAACGTGCCGCAGCCTGTCTTGCCCTGAATATCTCCTCAGATGCTCTTATCGAAAGCTCATGACCGCTTCTGCCCGGGTTTGCCGATGTCCTGAGCGCCAGCGCACAGGCATCACGCACACTCTGAGGCTTCGGATAGGTCGTGGCTGAATTATCAAGATATATCACTTTTTTCTGCTCCCTTCTGCACGCCCCAATACTTTTATACCGTTTTCTGCAAGAAGTCTTTCGGCTTCATCTGCTCTGTTCTTTACATAAAGGCTGTATCCGCAGCCCTGACGCATACTGTTTTTCGGGGTGCGCTCTATTTCCGAAGGGATACCGAATTTTCGCAGTAATTCTCTGCCTCTCATAGCATTAGTAACTGATGACATAATAAAAAGAGGCTTTTCCATATTTATCACCTCACTGTTCTTAATAACAGTTTATGACGGAAAAGCCTCTTGTGTGAGGCGCATACCCTCAGCATATGCCGACAAATATGCCCTTTTATTTACTTTTCATGGATCATCAGATACCCATATAGTCTGTCATGAACGCAAACATCTTTTCTGCAATGTCCTCTGCTTCTTTCTGTGTCTTGCCGACTGCTGTAACATAAACCTTTATCTTAGGCTCTGTACCCGAAGGTCTTACGATAACAGCGCCGCCGCCCTCAAGCGAATAAGAAAGAACATTTGACTTAGGCAGCTTTATTTCTTCTGTTTCGCCGCTTGCTATATCCTTTTTATACGACTCAAGATAATCAGCAATTTCAGTAACCTTATAGCCGCACACCTCAGCAGGCGGTGTATTTCTTATGCTGTCCATTATCTGAGCCATTTTCTGCATACCTGCAGAGCCGTCAAACTCATAGCTCTCTGTTCTGTTGAGGTAATGACCGAATTCTTCATATATACTATTCATAACATCGTCAAGGCTCAGCCCCTGCTTATGATAATATGCAGCCATTTCGCAGATAAGCATAGAAGCAACAACTGCGTCCTTATCTCTTACATAAGTACCTGCAAGATAGCCGTAGCTCTCTTCAAAGCCGAATACATATCTGTCCTGCTCATTTTTCTGTTCAAGAAGAAGTATCTGCTCACCGATATACTTGAAGCCTGTAAGAACGACCTTAAGCTCGCAGCCGTATTTCTCACATATTCTGTCAACAAGCTTGCTTGTAACAACAGTCTTTACTGCAACGGGCTTTTCAGGCAGTGTGCCGGCAGCCTTTCTGCAGGAAAGAATATAATTCATCAGCATAATGCCTGTCTCGTTTCCCGTCATAAGTCTGTATCCGTCCGCAGTCTTTACCGCAATGCCTACACGGTCACTGTCGGGATCGGTTGCAAGAAGAAGGTCTGCACCTGTTTTTTCACTCAGTTCAAGACCAAGCTTCAGTGCCTCTTTTATCTCGGGGTTCGGATAAGGGCAGGTAGTAAAATTGCCGTCAGGCATTTCCTGCTCGGGAACTACAGTAATATTCTTTACGCCTATTCTGTCAAGTATCTTTCTTACAAGCTTGTTTCCTGCACCGTTGAGAGGTGTATATACAAGCCTGAGTCCCGTACCCCTGCATACATCGGAATTGACAGTCTGCTCCTGTACTCTGTCAAGATACTTCTCGTAAACGCTGTCGTCTATCCATTCTATAAGACCGGTCTCAAGTCCCTTTTCAAAATCAACAAGTCTGATATCGCCGTTGAAATAATCGACCTTCTGAATCTCAGAATACACTGCATCAGCATTTACATCGGTCATCTGACAGCCGTCACTGCCGTAGCACTTATAGCCGTTGTACTTTGCCGGATTATGACTTGCCGTTACCATGATGCCTGCACTCGTTTTCAGCTCTCTTACGGCGAATGAAACAACGGGAGTAGGCTGAAGCTCTCTTGAAATATATGCCTTTACACCGTTTGCCGCAAGAACACGGGCAGCCTCTCTTGCAAAAAGATCAGCCTTGATTCTTGAGTCGCACGAGATCGCAACAGAGGGCTTTTCATACTTTTTATTCAGAAAGTTCGCAAGACCTTGTGTTGCCTTTCTGACGGTGTAAATATTCATTCTGTTTGTGCCTGCTCCGATGATTCCTCTGAGACCTGCCGTACCGAATTTCAGTTCACGGTAAAAGCTCTCATAGATCTCATCTTCCTTGTCCTTCATACTGTTAAGCTCATCAATCAGATCCTGATCGTCTGCCGCTTTGCTGAGCCACAGTTCATAAATTTCCTTTATCTCCATAACAATATCCCCCTAACCGGAAACGCCCCTTTTGTCGTATCCGCATTATTGATATAATAATATCATATTTTTCCTCTTGTTTCAACAGCAAGTTTTATTTTTAGAGCAGTTTTTTTATTTGAGACAAAAATTAAAATGCCTTCATAATCTTTTTATGTCACTTTTAATGAAAGTATGACATTCATATTATTATCACATTGCCATATCATTCCTTAAGATGAAAAAATCACCCATTATTGTAATAGGAAAATTAAATAGAAATTCTTTTTAAATATATTAAAATTATACATAATTGCGTCTTGTATTAGCTCTGATAATAAGTTAAAATAATATTGGCAATAAATGTTATAGCAGCCGATCGGAGGATAATAAATGGAAAAGGAAAACACGGCAGAAAAGCTGCCGGCAGCAGATAATGCCGAAAATATCTCAGAGGAAAACAATGACATTACACAAACAGACGAACAGTCTGTTTCACCGCCTGCAGAGACAAAAGACAAAAAGACACGATTCCGCATATATACTCCTGTGATTACAGCGGCAGTGATTCTTTTGGCTTCGATCATGTTCTTTGCTTCATGGTGGCTGTTCTTTGATAAGGATATCAGAGGCTTCTGGACGCTTGATTTCAAGGCAGATAATAAAGATTGCTCAGTTTCTGTCGACCTTTGCAAAGACAATACCTGTTATTTTCATGAGGGCGGTATAATCTATAAGGGAACATATAAGATAACGGAGGCGGAAAACGGCAAAGACGTACTGAATATGGAACTTACTCAGTTCGGCAGTCCGGTAATGACCGCTAAGTTCTATTATAATGTAGAGGGCAATAATGCCTTCGGAAAAAAGCTTGTGCTTACCGATCTGAGCGGTCTGATCTTTTCACCCGAAAAGACAGACGAAACCGGCACTGATACCGAAACAAGCAAGCCCAATTCGGATTATATCGAGGAAAACGGTGTAAGGTATTATGTTTATTCACTTGAGAATAACAATTCCTACAGTACAAAGACCGTTCAGTACGAAGATGCCGAAAAGGACGAAAAGCTTACGGGAATATGGCTTAATACAAGTGATAATTCGGGCTATGACAACACTTTTGCCTTCAATGATGACGGAACATATCAGATCACTTACAGAGACCTGATATATAAGGGCTGCTACTCTGCAAAAGACGGAAAATGCGGATTCAATCTTGTTCTTCTTGACGGCAGTGAGCAGAAAAACGAGCTGGAATATTCATTTGACGGTGAAAAGCTTGTCATTACAATCATGGATGTTCCTGCGGATTATATAAAAACAGACAATGTCCTTGCATTTGACAACGGTATTAAATGATCCGACGTCAATGCCCTGTAATAATGAAATGCTCATTTCCCGATACGGCAAATGAGTTTTCTGAAAACGCGATTCCCTATTTATTATATATTTACAAAGGAGAGGTTTTATGTTAAACGAATTCTGGAGTGCATTAAAAAGCGGAACAGATATCAGAGGTGTGGCAGTTGAAGGAGCAGGCTTCGATGTCAACCTGACCGACGAGACTGTTGCTGCACTTGTAAACGCATTTATCATTTGGCTTTGCAGGAAAACAGGCAAAACTGCTCCCGAACTTAATGTATCGGTAGGAAGAGATTCAAGAATATCAGGTCCCCGTATCGCAGAAGATACAAATGCTGCCCTTCTGACAGCAGGCGCAACAGTTACATACTGTGATCTCTGTTCTACACCTGCCATGTTCATGACAACCGTAGATCTCGGCTGTGACGGTGCAGTACAGATAACCGCAAGCCATCACCCATACTACAGAAACGGTCTCAAGTTCTTTACCCGTGAGGGCGGTCTTGAGAGCAGCGATATTACAGCTATCCTTGAAAATGCTCAGAACGGTACAAAGCCTGAGCCTTCAAGCGAAGGCAAGCTTATCGAAACGGATTATATGACCTACTATGCAGGTGATCTCCGTGAGCGCATCAAAGAGGAAATCAACTCAAAGGAAGATTATCATCACCCTCTGAAAGGCTTTAAGATCGTTGTCGATGCCGGCAACGGTGCAGGCGGTTTCTATGCTGCTGAAGTTCTCGAGGCACTCGGCGCTGATATAAGAGGCAGTCAGTTTCTTGAGCCTGACGGAATGTTCCCGAACCATATTCCCAATCCTGAGGATAAAACCGCAATGGCATCAGTTTGTGCTGCCGTTAAGGCTGCCGGCGCAGATCTGGGTGTTATTTTTGATACAGACGTTGACCGCTGCGGCGCAGTTGATTCAAACGGCAAGGAAATAAACCGCAACCGTCTTGTTGCTCTTGCAGCCGCTATTGCTCTCGAAAATACAGAGGGCGGCCTTATCGTAACCGACTCCATCACATCAAGCGGTCTTAAGGACTTCATTGAAAAAGATCTCGGCGGCAAGCACCTCAGATTCAAGAGAGGCTACAAGAATGTTATAGACGAGGCAATAAGGCAGAATGAAAACGGTGTTTTCTGTCCTCTTGCAATAGAAACATCAGGTCATGCCGCTATGAAGGAAAACTATTTCCTCGATGACGGTGCTTATCTCATTACAAAGCTCATCATCAAGGCTGCAAAGCTCCGCAATGAGGGCAAGACTCTTGACAGCATTATTGCGGATCTGAAAGAGCCTGTTGAAAGCAAGGAGATCAGAATAAAGATCACTGAAAAGGATTTCAGAAGCTATGGCGAAAAAGTCATTTCAGAGCTTACAAAATATGCAAAGACTCAGAAAGACTTCATAATTGCCGACGACAATCATGAGGGTATCAGGGTATCATTTGACAAGAAGAACGGTGACGGCTGGTTCCTGCTCCGTCTCAGCGTACATGATCCTATCATGCCCCTTAACATTGAAAGCGACAGCGTTGGCGGTGTTGATAAGATCTATGCAAAGCTTAAGAGCTTCCTTGAGGATTGCGAAGGTCTTGATACCTATGTAAAAAAGTCCACAGCTAAAACTGCTGTAAAGAAAGCAGAAGCTCCTAAGGCTGAGACAAAGCCTGCAGAGAAGAAAACAGAAGCTCCCAAGGCTGAAACAAAGCCTGCAGAGAAGAAAACAG
>CACXGH010000130.1 GCA_902767175.1 uncultured Ruminococcus sp. | reverse complement strand
CCGTCCTGCGGTATACGTTTTTCTGCGATGTTCATATTGCCTATGAACTTGATTCGTGATGTTACTGAAGGAATAAGCTCCGGAGCTGTTTCAAGATAGATCTGCAGCTTACCGTCGATACGGAAACGGATCCTCAGGCATTTTTCCATAGGCTCGATGTGAATATCGGAGCATTTTGAAGCAATAGCCTCTTCTATCATTGTATTAACAAAACGAATGATAGGCTGGTCATTTCCGTTAGCATCCTGTTTAGCTGCTTCCTCTGCTTCAAGCTGTGCCTTTGTCTTGCCGCCGCCTTTTGACTCAAGGAATTCCTTTGCATCATCGATAGCCTTCTGGGCTGCGTAAATTTCACGAAGCTTTGCGGCTATTTTGGAAGGCTCGGCAATAACAGGCATTATCTTCATCTTTGTGATGATAGACAGATCCTTAAGTCCCTTATAATTGAGCGGATCACCGATAGCCACCGTAAGGAATCGACCGTCCTGCTCAAGCGGAACGACCATATTCTTCTGTGCCATTTCCTCAGGGATAAGACCGCCGAGTTCCTCGGGAATTGATATCGTATCAAGATCTACATAGGGCATAAAGAGCTGCTTTTCAAGTGCTCTGCACACCTGCTGCTCGGTAACGATCTTATCTTCTATAAGGATATCAGCTATACGCTTTTTTGTTTCCGAGTTCCGCTGCTTCATCAGCACTTCATCAAGCTGTTCCTCTGTAATATCTCCCGAATTGATCAATATTTGTCCGATTTTCAAGTTACCGGCTTTCATGTTTTCAGCTCCTTAACAATAATTATCATCAAAATAGTTTAAGATATAATTCGACCATGTTATATATTAAGTCATAAAAAACAAGATAGCATATTAAAGCCAATGCAATATACGGACCAAACGCAAGGTAAGAGCCTTTTGTGTTCTCCTGCTCCTCACTTTCGGCTTCTTTTTCTTCTTCACCGTCAGCAGGTTCATTTTCCGTATTATCTGCCGCAGCTTCCACGACTCCAGTCGTTCCTGTTTCTGCTGTCTCAGCTTCGGATCCGGCTGATGAGCGGTCTGTCTGTGCATGAATATCATTCGTTTTTCCGTCTGCTGATTTATCTGCTTTGCGGGCGAGAATACGAACGACTATTATAATTATACAGAAGCATATCATTGCAGTTATCATAGAAATGATAAAGGCAAATATCGTACCCGGGAAGCCTGTAATAAGACCTACCGCAGCAAAGAGCTTTACATCACCGAAGCCCATTCCTTCTTTTTTATAGATGAGCATACCGATGAGGTCAATAAGTATCATTACACCTGCACCGAGCGCTGCTCCCGCAACAGGAGACCACCACGCCGAGTGAAGAATACCAAAGCCTCTTACCAGATCGTATATGCTTATCGCAAGACCTGTCACTGCAAGCGCAACGGTAAACTGATCGGGTATTATGGTATATTTTATATCGCATATCGCTATCATTAATGAAATGATAACTATCAGGGCAAAGGCTGCGAAATAGATATCATAGCCCTTATTGAACTGCAGCCTGCACAGAATAAGTGCGGCAGCAGTTGCCACTGACATAAATATTCCTGACCCGGCAAAATTGACACGCTTGCCCGAAAGCAGTTCAGGCGAAGGAGTTTCATTATAGTCACACAGCCACGACGCAGGTATCTTATTGATAACTTTGTAGTAAAGCCATGTGAACAGTATGCCGAACAGGGCACAGGCGGCAGTCCATATTATACCGCCTGTGGTATTCAGATAGTTTAAAGGCTGCATAAATATTAGTCCTTAGTTATTTTAATAACACATCAGGTTGAACTCTGTGCTGAAGAAGACGATGATGCAAGAGCATCAAGGTCGATCTTCTCGAAGTAGTACAGACCCATCTGAACAGTGAAGTCGTATGCTGTGCCTGATCCGCCAACGCCCACACTGCTTGTCTCTGTTGTATCACCTGCATCGAGGTAAGGCTCGATATCCATGCTGTTGATGTAGTATGTACCGCCTGCCTTGAGTTCAAGGTAGTCAAGTGTCTTCTTGAGGTCATCTACTGTACCGGAGAATTTGAAGTTGATGCTTGTAAACTGAAGTCTTGCGCCCTCAACCGTCATTCTTCCAAGTTCGTCCTGTACACCTGTGCTGATGCTGAGAGAGTCAATATCATACTTGAGGTTTTTCAGCATGGTTCTGATCTCATTAGGAGATGTAGTAGCGTTGGAGTAGAGTATTGGGTTCTTTGTCTGATATTCCTCGATCATGGCTGCAATGCTCATCTCGATATCGCTTGCTCTGCTGAGATAGGAATTGTAGTAGTTGATCTTGCTTGTAGCGGAATTGTGCTTTGTCTGATAGTCATCGTACTTCTGCATGAACGGAACCTGTACGGCGATCAGAAAGATAATAGATAAAACTATAATAGCCGCAATTGCGATAATAAAGCCTGATACTTTAAGCTGTTTCTTATTATTCATTATTGTTTACCTCCGTCAAAATCAATTTGATCCGGATCTGTTATTTCCGGTTCTTTAAAGCTTACCGACACTATCTCATCATGCGCCGGCAGCACCGGAGGACGAAGATGATGCCTGTGAGGTCTTTGAGGACTCGCTGCCGGAGGTCTTAGACCCTGACTTGTCATCGGTCTGTGCAGTTGTCTTGCCCTCGAGCTTGTCATTAAGTTCCTGCTGTTCCTTTTCGGTGAGTTTGGAATCCTCAAAGCCCTTTTCGGTCACACCGATTTGCATGGAAACCTTATATACTATAGACTTTGCCTCTGCTGCTGCAGTATTTTCAGCTTTGGAGATAGAAAGCTCTTCAGCCACCGTAAAGAAGCCTGCATCTTCGATCTTATCCTTAAGAGATACGAAGTCATCATATGTCTTTACCGTAGTCTCTATATCCGTAACAACAAATTCGCTTTCTGTCTCTGTATTATAGCTCTTCTGTATACCGATCGAATCGGTAGATACAGTCTTTTCTACGATCTCCTTATAGATATGGTCAACAATTGTTGACATCTTATACTTTGTCGTAGGAAGTATCTCAAGGTTCTTAGCCATATTCTGAGTAAGCTCGGTATACTTCTTTTCCCTCGCAATAAGATCCTCAGCATAGGTAAAGCGCTGATCCTTGAGGGTATTTTCATCGTTGTTCTGCTGTATCTGGAGAGCTATCCACCAGCCGCCGACAGCGATCATCCATACTGCTGCTATGAAGCCGAGTCCGCCGGCAACGATATTGCCGAGCTTATTACCGCTCTCCTTAGCCATAGCGGAGAGAATGTTCGTCTCGCCCTGAAGGAGGTTAGCCTCAGGCATAGGCATTGTAAGGATACCGTTAAGAGTAATAAAGGAGGTAGACTCAAAGCCTTTCTGCTGAGCAGATGAAGTAACCGTAGGAGCCTGTGACTGACCGGAGAACAGGTTCGTTACCTTCTCCATAGGAGCGGTAAGGCCTACCTGACGGCAGAACGGACCTATGTTCGGGATCTTGGCGAGAGCATCGCAAAGAACGATAAGGTCGATGTCGAGACGCATTGTGGAGATAACCATTCTCAGGTTTCTTACGATCTCGCCTGCGGCATTCTCGAGCATTGCCATTGTCTGCTTTCTTGTCTGGGCATTGTTGCACTTATTACATACGCCGAGACCCTCCTGACGGATAAGGTCGATAGCGCCGAGCTTGCTGATACCGAACTCAAGCATAAGCATTTCTGCGATATCTTCGAGAACACTTGAGAAGGACTGCTGAAAAACAGGAGCACCGTTATGGAGAACAACAAGTCTTGTAGCGGCGAAGTCCATACTGATAACAGCAATGGCTCTTGTTGCGGAGTTAAGGTCTGCCTTTGCGGTATAGAGCATACCTGCAATAGGCGGTGTTACCTTTACAAGCTTAAGACCGGCAGATGCGAAGTTTGCACGGATATCTGTAAGCATAGCGGTATTCATTGCGAACAGAGACGCAGAAACATCCTCTGTCTTATTTGCTTTGCCGTACTGCTGACCGTACTCAAAGTTCAGGATAGTATACTTTTCCACTTCCTGATGAAGAACAGCCTCAGCCTCAACACGGGCATAAGTAAGAAGGAGCTTATCCTTCTGCTCAACATGGTGCTTATATTCCTTTGTTATAAGGATATCTTCATCCTCGATGCAAAGGAAGATATCACCGAGCTGCATACCGACGCTCTCGGCACAGCGCTTTACAAAAGCAGCAAGCTCCTCTGATTTTTCATAGGGATGATCCTTCAGCGATTCATTAAGTTCAAATATCTGAGGTACGCTGAAATTGGTGGGCATTCCGCCACCCTTTCTTTTTCCGGCAAGACCGCCTTCCGGCTTATCGTACTCGGCGGGAGTAAGGATAAGCAGGCTGCGTGTCAACTGCATTACAGTTGCTACACTTTTCATAAATACACCACACTCTTAAAAATTTTTCGGTTCAGGTTGTACATCCGGCAAATATCAAACCGTTTTTGCTGTGCAATATACAAACATACTAACGGTTATAATATCCTTTTTGTTATTTTATCACAAAAAAACACATATTTCAATAATTATTTTAAATTAATTTATAAAAGATTATTATTTGTGCATTAAGTTAGTTTTTTGGCTTTATATTTATGCAAATATACCTTTTAAAAAGCAAAGTCAAACAAAACAGAACGGGCATTTCGTTTCGTTATTGGTAAAAAAAACAAAAGCCCGAAAATTTCTTTTCGGGCTTTTGTTTATGTAGTTCTGAAACCAGAGACCTTAATTATTTGTAACCGAGGTCACTGAAAGTTGTAGCAGCTGTAAGCTTCTTTGCCTGAGCAACAGCTGTACGGGACTTATCAACAGTAGCGAAGATTGTGCCTTCCTTATCGTATGTGAAGTCACCAAGCTTGTTTGAAAGCTGTGTTACACCTGCATATTCCATAGCGCCCTGGAGTGTGCACTTGAGAGCTGCAGTCTTTCTTGCTGATGTGCCGTCTGCAGCCTTGGGAAGGAGAGCCTTCTCAGTAGCTGTTGTGATCTTGCCGGGAGCCTGATCGTTGATTGTACCTGCAACGAGCTCTGCATAGTAGTCCTTAGCTGCTGCGTCGATTGTTGCAGCGTCTGTCTTTGCCTGTGATTCGTTAGCGCTGTTGATGATACCGATAACAGCCGGGATTGCGATAGCTGCGAGGATACCGAGGATAGCGATAACAACTACGAGCTCAACGAGTGTGAAGCCCTTTTTGCTCTGCTTAGCGAGCAGT
>CACXGH010000129.1 GCA_902767175.1 uncultured Ruminococcus sp. | reverse complement strand
GGAGGTACTTGTTACCATGACAGAAGAAATCAAAAATATTCAGGAAAGTGAAGCGGAGCCGAATTTTGAGGATCTCCTTGAGGAGTCATTCAAAAATTATAATACAGATGGCAGAGTTACCGGTGTAGTAGTTGGCATAACTCCCACCGAGGTTCGTGTTGATGTAGGCAGAAAGCAGACAGGTATTATTCCGCTTGCAGAGCTTTCAAGCGATCCTTCAGCAAAGCCTGAGGATCTTGTAAAGATCGGCGATGAGCTTAATCTCATCATTATGAAAACAAATGATCAGGAGGGTACTATCCTCCTCTCCAAGAGACTTCTCGATGCTCAGAAGGGCTGGGATGATATCGTAAAGGCTCAGGAAGAAGAAACTATTGTCAAGGGTGTTGTTACAGATGTCGTTAAGGGCGGTGTTATCGCTGTTTCCAACGGTGTCAGAGTATTCATTCCTGCATCTCTTGCAACAGCAACAAGAGGCGAGAGCCTTGACGGTCTGCTCAAGCAGGAGGTAAGCTTCCGTGTGATCGAGACAACAAGACACAGAAAGCGTGCAGTTGGCTCTATCCGTTCCGTACTTGATGAAGAGCGCAAGCAGAAGTCTGCTGAGTTCTGGGAGAGTGCAGAGGTCGGCAAGAAGTACACAGGTGTTGTTAAATCACTTACATCATACGGTGCTTTTGTTGACATCGGCGGTATTGACGGTATGGTACATATCTCAGAGCTTTCATGGAAGAGAATCAAGCACCCCTCAGAGGCTGTAAGCGTAGGTGATACTATCGAGGTATACATCAAGGCTCTTGATCCCGAAAAGGGCAAGATCTCTCTCGGCTATAAGAAGGCTGAGGATAACCCATGGCAGATACTCAAGGATAAGTATCCTGTTGGTACAGAGTGCGAGGTTGAGATCGTAGGTCTTACTAAGTTCGGTGCATTTGCAAGAATAATCGACGGTATTGACGGTCTTATCCATGTATCACAGATCTCTAACGAAAGAGTTGAGAAGCCTGAGGATGCTCTCACTGTAGGACAGAAGGTAAGAGTTAAGATCACAGCAATTGACTTTGATGCAAAGCGCATCAGCCTTTCAATGAAGGCTCTTCTCACAGATGCTGCTGAGACAACAGAAGAGACTGCAGAGGAAAAGTCTGCTGAGTAATCCTGATAATTATTATTTGACTTGTAAGGCATCTCTGTTGAGATGCCTTATAATTTTAAAGAGGTGTACACAGATGTACGAGAAAATTAAGGAACAGGCAAACAGGGCAATTCTTGAAATACTTGATAAGGCAGGACTCAAAAAGGGAGATATATTTGTTGTCGGCTGTTCATCAAGTACAGTAGCAGGTCATTCCTTCGGCTCTGCTTCAAGCATGGATATAGCTCAGGCAATATTTGACGGTATTTATCCCGAACTGAAAAGCAGAGGTATTTATATTGCTGCCCAGTGCTGTGAGCATCTTAACAGAGCATTGATAACCGAAAGAGCAGCTGCGGAAAAGCAGCTCCGTGAGGAAGTAAATGTTGTTCCCCAGCCAAAGGCGGGCGGATCATTCGCTACGATAACCTATAATACACTTGAACAGCCTGTCGCTGTTGAGCATATAAGAGCCGATGCAGGGATTGATGTCGGCGGAGTGCTGATAGGTATGCATCTTAAGGAGGTGGCAGTTCCGCTGACACTTTCCGTTAAGAAAATAGGTGAAGCAAATGTTACCTCTGCACGGACAAGAGCAAAGTTTATAGGCGGAGAGCGTGCCCATTATAACGACAGTATGAAATGATGCGGAGGTTTGTGCGCTATGGGATATAAGGAAGAATTTATAGAGATCTATCAGAATAATATAAAGAGAAACGGTGCAGAGGAGCTGCTCGAATGGCTGCAGAAAACCGACTTCTTTACAGCGCCTGCAAGCTCTAAATTTCATTGCGCCTGTGAGCAGGGGCTTGTAATGCACAGTCTCAGCGTTTATCACACACTGATGGAAAAGCATTTTGACAGTGAAAAGGACAGTGCCGAGAGCTTTGCTATATGTGCACTTCTTCATGACCTCTGCAAGGCTCAGTTCTACAAGGTATCTACAAGAAATGTAAAGAATGACGAGACAGGACAGTGGGAGAAAAAGCCTTTCTATGCGGTGGAGGATATTTTCCCCTATGGTCACGGCGAAAAGTCGGTCTTTCTTATAGAGCGCTTCATGAGACTCAAAACCTCTGAGGCAATGGCTATACGCTGGCACATGGGCGGCTTTGATGATGCCGCAAGGGGAGGAAGCTTTTCAATAAGCCTTGCTTATGAAAAATATCCGCTTGCAGTAAAACTTCATCTTGCCGATCTTGAATCTACATATCTCAGAGAAAAGAATACATCGGTCGTCAATAAATTATAAGGAACTGATTATATGAAAAAACTTAACAAAATCGCTGCTGCTGTTATGATGAGCATGGTGCTTTCAGTATGTTCACTTTCCGGCTGTTCAGGCTCATCAGACGGCACCGGAAATGCAGGTGCATCGAACACTGCAAACAGCGGACAGAACAGTACGGTATCAGACATCGGACAGAACAGTGCAGTATCCTCTCCTGCTGTATCAGACGGAAGTTCAGAGCAGGTTGCCTCAGATTCTGACTTGGTCTTTGAAGATTTTCTATATGAAAAGAGCTACTATTACGATGATCCTGAGGCAGATGATTCGCCTTCTCATGAGTGCATAATGATAAGAAAGTATTTAGGAAATTCTCCTATCGTTACAGTACCTGATGATATAGAAGGTATTAAAGTTTGTTTGATTGATAATAATGCATTTGAAGGCTCACAGGCTGAGGAGATAGTTTTTCCCGATTCGATTATTGATATTGGTTATGCCTGTATGAGAGACTGTACTAATCTTAAAGAAGTTACACTGCCGAAGTCGCTCAAAACAATAACTACGGAGATGTTCAAGAGATGTACTTCTCTTAAAAGCATAGAGCTTCCCGAAGGCTTAAAGCTTATCGAGGACGGTGCATTCTGCGGCTGTGAGGCGCTTGAGGATATAAAAATACCTGAGAGCGTTACAGAAATACAGAGCTGGGCTTTTCAGGACTGTACGTCGCTGAAAAACTTCATGTTCCCGTCAAAGCTTGAAGTGCTTGGCGATGACGTATTATTCAATACGGCAATTCTGAATGAAGCCCCCTACGGTGAGAATTATATCGGCAACGTATTCTACTGCTATAAGTTTGAAGGCTTACTCAGAGATGATAAGTATGAAAGCGTTAAAAAGCTTGCCGAGCAGGGAAAGTTTACATTCAGGGACGGTACAAGAATAATAGCTACATATGCGTTCTATAACGACTCTACCAAAGAAGGTCTTCCTGCGTGTGATTTTGAAATACCCGATTCTGTCATTTATATCGGCAGTGCATTCTCCTATATCAATATCGGCACTATCAATATAAATGCTTCTGTTGCAAAGTCAGTAGGAATAAAATTTGACGGCTGTACGGTAAAAGAAATAAAATTTGATGAGAATGTCACCGAGATAGGGGAAAGCTTCTTCAGCAACAGTGATATTGAGAATGTTGAAATACCTTCGTCTGTCAGAAAAATAAATGAATCTGCATTCAACATAAGCCGTATAAAGAATATATTCATTCATGAGGGTACGGAGTATATAGGACAGTTGGCATTTACAAGCTGCGAAAAGCTTGAAAAGGTATATATTCCGTCAACTGTAAAAGAGTTTGGTGAGGGATATACATACTCTTTTGACGGAAGCCCCAATGCCGTTATTTATACGACAGCAGGCTCAGAGGCAGAAAAATACGCCCAGCAATACAATATCCCCTGTAAGATCATTGCAGGCGAGGAAGAATTCAAATTCTGATAATAATGCACTTCTGCGCAAAATAAAAGCAGGCACGTTTTGTGTCTGCTTTTTATTTATGCAAGCTCTGAATAAATCAAGCCTTACGGCTCAGCGTTTCCTTATATTAAATTGTGTATCAAAGGCTATTCGTGCCAGCGTTTAGTGAGAAACATGCAAGCGTTTGATGAGATTTCTGTTTGCGTCAGAGGTAAGTATAGTTAAGTGAAGTCAAGATAAGAGAAGGTAAGTGTAGCTGAGTACAGTATAGTAAAGAAAAAACATTGAATACAGAAAACGGTTTACACACACATACCCTTTATTGTTTATCTTCATCTGAAAATTGATGTGTAAATGGAACTAATACAAATATATGAATATAATATATCAGGAGATAACGACAGGCCCGAATCTGTCCGGAAATTCGTTTGCTGTTATCTTTCCTGTTGCTTCGTCAATGTCGATTATTCCGTAATTTCCCTCATAGCCCACAGAACCGGGATTCATTACCAGCATTTTGCTGTCTGCTGTCGTGAGCTGACGATGTGTATGTCCGAAAAGTACGATGTCTGCATTTTCTTTATGCCCTAAGGCAATAAGTCTGCTCAGCCCTTCCTTGACAAACTGTGCGTGACCGTGAGTGATGAGCAGCTTTTTCCCTGCAAGCTCCAATGTTATGAGAAGCGGAAAGTCACAGCTCCAATCACAGTTTCCTTTTACTGCGTATATCTTCTTTTCGGGAAAGCTCCGGCGGATATCCTCGATATCCCTGTGTCCGTCACCGCAGAATATAATTACCTCGGCTTTTTTGTTCTTTTTAATAGCTATCGACATATTATAGTCGTTTCCGTGAGAATCGGAGAATACTAATATTTTCATATTTTCCTCCTTTTTTACATAATACTGTAAAGGTGGTGATTTTATGGATAAGAACAGCGTGGATAAGCTTTTCAGGAATCTTTCCGAACAGGATAAGAAAAAGGTCGAAAGCATTCTTGCGGATAAGAAAAAAACCGAACAGATAATGAACTCTCCGCAGGCTCAGGCAATTCTGAAAAAGCTTATGGGGGAAAAATAGGCAATGGAGGATATCTCCCGTAAGATCAGTGAGCTATTAAGCGATCCTCAGACCCTTGAACAGATCAAGGGACTTGCAGGTATGTTAGGACAAAACAGTGAATCCCATGCGGAACAGCCTTCTGCAAATTATCAGCCTCCGCCTGCTCCTGCACCGGAAGTGAAAACGGAACAGAGTTTTATGCCAGATGCCAATATGCTTGGTATGATGATGAAGATAGCGCCTCTCCTTAAGAATATGGACAGGGAGGACGACAGCACAAGACTTCTCCGTGCGCTAAGACCTTTTCTGCATGAAGAGAGGAGCAGACGCCTTGACGGAGCTATCAGGCTTCTCGGCATAATGAGGATACTTCCGCTGCTCAAGGGAGCAGGGCTGGAGCTTTTTAAATGACCTATAGTTCAGGCGGTGAATATAATGACCGATAACGAATTGAGAAGAATGCAGGAGGAAGCCGTAAGACGGACGCAGGAGATGCACCGCAGAGCGGAAGCTGCCCGGACAAATACACGGCAGGGAGCTGATAACCCACGCAGCGGCTCTCAGCCGGTAAATACTCAGCCTGCGGAGACAGCACGAATGAATATGCAGTCTCAGCCTGTACAGCCGGCACAGCCGGTACAGCCTATACATTCCCGTGAGTCGTCAAATGCTCCCGTAAACGAATTACGGGAGCATGAAATCAACTCTCATGAACATCACAGACCGGTGTTTACTGAAGCATCGGACGATACGCATTCGGGCGGTGTATTCGATGCACTTTTCAGGGATAAGGAAAAGACGCTGATTCTCGGTCTGATGCTGCTTTTGATGGACGAAAAAACCGATAACAGTCTTTTAATGGCGCTCATGTATCTGTTGATATAGTGTTTGTACTTATCTTATCTGACCGTCGCCTTCGATAATAAACTTCATTGAAGTAAGCTCATTAAGACCCATAGGACCTCTTGTATGGAGCTTCTGTGTTGATATGCCTATCTCTGCGCCGAGACCGAACATTCCACCGTCGGTAAAGCGTGTTGAAGCATTGACATAAACAGCCGCTGCGTCAATGCCTGCAACGAATTTCTTTGAATTATTATAGCTGCTCGTAACAATGCATTCGCTGTGACCTGTTGAGTATTTTGAAATATGCTCCATAGCTTCATCAATGGAGGAAACGACTTTTACGGCTAATTTATAGTCGCCGTATTCTGTCTCCCAATCGCTTTCATCGGCAGGGATAACACAGTCTCCGAGGATAGCGGCTGTTTTTTCACAGCCGTGCAGTTCTACATTCTTTTCGTCAAGCCTTGCCTTTATAACGGGCAGGGCTTTTTCTGCAATATTCTCATGAACAAGTATAGTTTCTATGGCATTGCATACAGAGGGACGTGATGTCTTAGCGTTATATATAATATTTGCAGCCATGTCGATATCTGCACTCTCATCAACGAATACATGGCAGTTTCCTGCACCTGTCTCTATTACAGGTACCTTGGCATTTTCGACTACAGCTCTGATAAGTCCCTTTCCGCCTCGTGGAATGAGTACATCAAGATATTCCGTAAGCTCCATAAGCTCAACGGAGGACTGTCTTGAGGTATCCTCGATAAGCTGGACAGAACATCTGTCAAGACCTGTTTTCTCCAATGCGTCCTGCATGAGAGAAGCAAGGCATTTGTTGGAGTTTATTGCTTCCTTGCCGCCTCTCAGTATCACAGCATTTCCGCTTTTAAGGCAGAGTACGGCAGCATCGACAGTTACGTTGGGACGGGACTCGTAAATCATTCCGATAACTCCTAGAGGAACACGGACTTTAGTTATTTCGAGTCCGTTAGGTCTTGTGCTGCCCGAAATTACGGTGCCTATCGGGTCGGGCAGTGCTGCTACTTCAAGCACACCCTGCGCAATACCCTGAATTCTTTTCTCGTCAAGTCTGAGTCTGTCAATAAGTGCAGCAGTAAGCCCGTTTTTCTCTCCGTTTTCAAGGTCGAGACGGTTTGCCTGCATGATCTTATCGGTATTTTCAATGAGAGCGTCCGCAATTGCTTTGAGTGCATTGTTTTTCTTTTCTCCTGCAACAGCAAGCTTTCTTGAGGCAAGCTTTGCGTTTCTGCCCATAATGTCAATTGTTCTCAATTCTGACATCTCCTTTTGTATTTATGAGTATCTTTATATTCTTCCCTCTGCCGCAAGGAACATTGTTCCGAGAGATTCTCCGTCGATGAGTCTGTATAGATTTGTCGGGTCGTTTCCGCTGAGGACACAGCAGTTTATTCCTGCCTGTGTAGCCGCCGCTGCAGCGGTTATTTTTGTTGCCATGCCGCCTGTTCCTCTGTTTGAGCCTGAGCCGCCTGCCATTTCTCTGATCTTGTCGTCAATATGCGTTACATAGGGTATTCTCTCTGCATTGGGGTCTTTTCTCGGGTCAGATGTGTAAAGACCGTCAATATCGGTAAGAATGATAAGCATATCAGCGCCTACAAGGTCGGCAACAATAGCGGAAAGATTGTCATTGTCTCCGAAGTTGGCTCCTACAAGCTCATCTATAGCAACGGTGTCGTTCTCGTTGACGATAGGGATAATGCCCATTTCGAGAAGAGTCTGGAAGGTGTTCATGACATTCTGTCTGGAATGCTCATTTACAACGACATTCTTGGTGAGAAGGAGCTGAGCTACAGAGTTATTGAATTCCCCGAAGAACTTGTCATACAGGAACATCAGCTCACACTGTCCAACTGCAGCAAGAGCCTGCTTGTATCTTGTCTCGGAGGGTCTTTCCTTAAGCTTGAGCTTTCCCATTCCGACACCGATAGCACCAGAGCTTACAAGTATTATCTGTTTTCCGCTGTTGTGAAGGTCGCTGAGCACCTTGCAGAGCAGCTCTAACTTTCTTAGATTTACCTTGCCGTTTTCATAGGTAAGGCTTGATGTGCCAACCTTGACAACAATACGCCTTGTCTTGAATTTATCCATATCCTTTAATTCCTCTTATCCTTTTATTTTGTCTGATAATTATACCATATTATTAATTTCCGGTCAATTCTGTAATTCGGTAAAACAGAACTTATTATTGCACTTATTTAAAAAAGCATGAAAAACATAATTATTTTATCCTTATTACGCCAATAATAGAATACGGGAGGGCTGATAATTGAAAAGTGTCATAATACTCGGTGATGATAAGGAAAGACTGCTCGGTAAAACCGTAATAAAAGCCTGTGAAAGCTATGGGGGAGCTTTGGTGCATGAGAAAGGAAGGGTATACAGGACGGTCAGGGAACCGGTTTTTGAGGTGGTCGATGCTGTAAGCGGCGAATGCAATGATATGAGGGCGGTGCTTGTGTCGGGAAGTTCATACAGAGGAGAGCTTTCATCGGGCTGTTTTACCGTGATCGCAGACAGCGGCAGCAGCAGGCTGTCACAGCTGCTTATGGGTGCGGAATGTCCCGTGATAGGCTGTTCGTCATCGGACAGGGATACACTGAGTCTGTCGTGCAGAAGCAGAGGAAGAATGCTGATAGCCCTTAGAAGAAGTATTCTTACATTGACAGGAGAAATAATAGAGCCGTGTGAAATAATAGTATATACAAACGAAGAACTGCCGCTTTTTCCTGTGCTTGCAGCCTGCGGAGTGCTGCTGCTGTGCGGAGTGCCGTATGGTGACGGACTAAGGCTGTGATGTGCCAAGAGAATAGAGTAAATTCTTATAAATATGTTAATAATCATGATTTCGGGGTTATCCGGTTGACTTTTAATTTCGTAAGCGGTATTATTTATGTATAACGACATTGGAAAGGAAAATGCTCCGATGAGTGAAAAAAAAGAAATTGTAAAAGAAAATGACGAGAATAAGCCGATTATTTCCTTTGATAATGTATCTAAGGTCTACACTCTTTACCGCAACAGCCGTGAACAGTTTGCGGCATTGTTTTACAGCTCGAAAAAGCTGATGAAGCATAAAGCACTTGAAAACGTCAGCTTTAAAATCATGAAGGGCGAGTCTGTTGCGATAATAGGAAGAAACGGTGCCGGCAAGTCTACTCTGCTGAAAATGATAACGGGCGTTGCTTTTCCTACAAGCGGTGAGATATATGTAAACGGCAGAGTTTCCGCACTGCTTGAGCTTACTGCAGGCTTTATCGGAGATATGACGGGAAGAGAGAATATCCGTTTCAAGTGCTATGTGTTCGGTCTGAAGGATTCGGAGATAGACGAAATAGAGAAAAAGGCTATTGAATTTGCAGAGCTGAAGGAATATATAGACCAGCCTGTCAGGACATATTCCTCAGGTATGAGAGTCCGTCTCGGATTTGCAATTAATATCAATATGGATCCCGATATACTTGTTATAGATGAGGCTCTCAGCGTAGGTGACAATAACTTCAAGAAGAAATGCAAGGCGAAGATAAACGAGCTTATCAAGAAGAACGTCACAGTCCTTTATGTAAGTCACAACAAGGATATACAGGACTTCTGCAAGAGATGTATATATCTGCAGAACGGCAAGGTTATATTTGACGGCACGATGAAGGAGACGATGGAGAAATATCCGGAATTTGCAAACTGATATTGTGAGAACTGAAATTGGGATTTTTTATAATTAATTGGGTTTATCTTGCGGATTACTATTGAAAAAATAAAGAAAATGTTATAAAATAGTAAGTGACGGCAAGAAGCCGTAAAGAGAAAAACAGTTGTGCTAAGCACGGCTGAATATACATTGAAAGGATGTTTTTAACATGAATTATCTCAACAAAAAGACAGTCGAAGATATTGATGTTGCAGGCAAGAAGGTTCTTGTTCGCTGCGATTTCAATGTTCCCTTTGACGGTGATGGCAACATCTCCGATCCCAAGCGTATTGATGAGGCATTAAAGACCATTAAATATCTCGTAGACCATAAGGCAAAGGTTATTCTTTGCTCACATCTCGGACGTCCGAAGGGCGAGTTCAACATGAAGTATTCACTTGCTCCCGTAGCTGCTTATCTTTCAAAGGCTCTCGGCTTTGAGGTAAAAATGGCATCTGACGTTGTAGGTGAGAGTGCAAAGAGCATTGCTGCTTCCCTTAAGGACGGTGAGGTTGAGCTTATCGAGAACGTTCGTTTCCATAAGGAAGAGGAAAAGAACGATCCTGAATTTGCAAAGGAGCTTGCT
>CACXGH010000128.1 GCA_902767175.1 uncultured Ruminococcus sp. | reverse complement strand
TGCCGAAGGCAGAAGCACCGACCGAGCCGGCAGGCGAGACTCGGGGGACATCGACGCTTGTTATACTAATATCAGATAGAAGGGGCGACAAAGCTTGTCGTCAAGTCTATTTGATTTTAGTATTATTATCGCAAAAAAATCCGCAGTCATTACAGGCTGCGGTAAAATGTAATGTACAGGGATCATGTATTTCAGCGGTTGTTTACCGTTTCCGGGTACATATCATGATGAGCAAGTCTTTCCCATGCGAGTTTTTCCCATTTGGTACCGGGTTGTCCGTAATTGCAGTAAGGGTCAATAGAAAGACCTCCGCGTGGAAGAAACTTTCCCCATACCTCAATATATTTCGGAGACATCAGCTTTATCAGATCCTTCATTATGATATTGACACAATCCTCATGAAAATCACCGTGGTTTCTGAAGCTGAAAAGATACAGCTTCAAAGATTTACTCTCCACCATTTTCTCCGCAGGAATATATGAAATATATATCGCCGCAAAATCAGGCTGTCCGGTTATCGGACAGAGACTTGTAAACTCAGGACAGTTGAATTTTACAAAATAATCATTATCGGGGTGTTTATTCGGGAATGTCTCAAGTACCTCCGGTGCATAATCCGAAGGATAGCGTGTATGCTGATTGCCGAGAAGCGTTATATCTCCTCTTTCTTCGCTGTTTCTTCCTTCCATTACTCTTCTCCTTTCATCAGGGGGTCAATCATTCCGTTTGCTTCAAAGGCTTTTATTCTGTCACGGCAGGTCCCGCACCTTCCGCACGGCTTGACACTTCCTTCATAGCAGCTCCATGTAAGCTCATAGGGAACTCTCAGCCTGATACCCTCCGCTACTACCTGAGCCTTATTCATGCCTATAAAAGGAGCCGTCACCCTTAGCTGTTCACCGCTTCCGAGAAAAACCGCCTTTGACATAGCATCATTGAATTCCTCACTGCAGTCGGGGTATGCATTGCCTGCTGCATCGTCACTGTGAGCGCCGTAATATATTTCTGTGCAGCCCTGTGAAAGAGCAATACTTGCAGCAGAGGAAAGAAACAGTCCGTTTCTGAACGGCACATATGTGGATACAGGCTTGCCGTCTGTCTTTTTGAGCTGATCGGAATAGCTTTCCTCGGGTATTTTGTCAGATGAGCCTGTGAGCAATGAACAGTCTGAGCCTGCAAACAGCTCTGCAAGGTCAAGCCTTCTGAGCTTTACACCATAGTAAGCGCTGATTTTTCCGGCAGCTTCAAGCTCACGGCTGTGCTTTTGTCCGTAGCTTACAGACAGCGCAAGCACCTCATCTTTACCATATCTTTCAACCGCAAGGGCAAGACAGGTCGTACTGTCTACACCTCCGCTGAACAGCACAAGTGCTTTCATATCATTCATCTCCTATCGTCATCAAGCAATTCTCTGAGCTTTCTGTCGGTCTTGAATTTTCCCCTGCAGGTAAGCGTAACCGTTTTAGCGGAATTATTCTTTATTCCTCTTGCCGTCATACAGCTATGACTGCCCTTTATTAAAACTGCCACATCAGAGGTCTGTGCAGCTTCGGAAATTATCTCCGCTATATCATTTCCGATACGCTCCTGAAGCTGCAGTCTTTTAGCAGCCATGTCGCATATTCTCGCTATCTTGCTCAGCCCGAGCACCCTGCCATGGGGGATATATGCGACATTCACCGTCATGTCATACATAAGTGCAAAATGATGCTCACAATAGCTGAATATTGAAATATCCTTCATTACCACTGCATCATCTTCGTCACTGTACGGAGATTCAAAGGTCTTTCCGAACATCTGAGCAATTTCATGATTTGAATATGCAGTACCTTCAAGCACTTCTTCAAGCATTCTTGCTACTCTTTCGGGTGTTTCCTTCAGTCCTTCCCTGTCAGGATCTTCACCTATTGCTTCAAGTATTCCCCTGACATGGTATTCTATAGCTTTCTTATCCAAATCATACTCCCCTTTCCTCAGTCGCCCATATAAATTTATGAAGCTGCAGCTGCAGCCTGACTCCGTTTAGTCTTTCCGCTTTCATGAATTCCACTATGTCCTGAGGATCTATCTTCCCGAACACAGGACTGATATATACATTGCATTTTCCCAAAAGAGAATATTTATCTATTATTTCGGCAGCTCTTTCAAGGTCATTCATACTTCCTGAAACGAACTTTACGGTATCTTTTTCGCAAAGCAGCGAAAAATTTGAAACATCATTATTCTCCTCCATACCGCTTGAAGGCAGCTTATAATCTATGGTAAATACAGGTCTGCACTCACGCTGCGAAAGTTCCTTAACAGATACACTGCCGTTTGTCTCTATCTCAACGCTCATGCCGTTTTGTATCAGCAGATCGGTAAGAACGAACAGCTCATTCTGCAAAAGCGGCTCTCCTCCTGTAAGAGTGACGTTTCTGATACCTGTCCCCTTAGCCCAATCACACAGTTCATCGGCAGTATACTGTTCACTCTCCGCATCGGGTCTGTTCGCCCATTTTGTATCGCAGTAAGAACAGCATAGATTGCAGCCCTTAAAGCGTATAAATGCCGAAAGCTCGCCTGCTCTTGTTCCCTCACCATTAATACTTACAAATTTCTCCACAACCGGAAGCATTACTCAAGCCTCCTTATATACTGCACAGTTTTCGGGTGTTTCATAAACCGTTATCTGATAAACAGGCAGTCCCTTCCCGCTTAGTATATCGTAGAACATCTTTGCAAGATTTTCTGCGGTAGGACGGAAATCAAGCTCTATCATACGGAAGCCTTCTTCCCTGAGAGCACTGAGAGTTGTTTCCCTGAGAGAATTCTTTTCGTATATCAGGGCATGGTCAAAGCTGTCTGCAATAAGTCTCAGCTCCTTTTTAATGTCACCGAAGTCCATTACCATACCGCGCTTTTCTCCGCATTCAATAAGATCTTCGCCGTATACCTGTGCTTCAATTACCCAGCGGTGACCGTGAATATTCCTGCATTTTCCGTTATAGCCCGAAAGGAAATGGGCGCTGTCAAATGCAGCCTGTGTTTTTATCAAATACATCTGAATTCCTCCGTAATACCATTAACTTAAGTTCGTTATTACATTGTTTGTCCCAAAAAAACAGCGCCTGCATAAGCAGACGCACCAACAGACAGAGTTATCCTTTGTAGTCAGCCCTGGTTTTGTTTAACGACAGGATGGTGCAAACGAACTGTCGGTTTATGACTAAATTATACTAATATCCGCTTCTCTTGTCAAGTCTTTGACAAGCACTCACACGGAAATCAGTTTTCTATTGATGTAATACTAATATCAAATAAAACAAGACATGGTAATAAAGCAGGTGCTTCCGAATGAACATTACAGCACCTGCTTGTTATTATTCATACTTGATATTCAGCTTTTTTTCAACATCTTTCTTGTAGGCTTCAAAAGCAGTATTCCACGAGCCATAGCCCGATTCACCCTTATGATTTTTAAGGATACCCGTTTCACTAAGGTACTTTCCAAGATAATCAGATACCTTGACCGCACCGTAATAATTCAGATGGTCTCCCTTATCATGGGTGTCCTTGTCCCAATCAATTTTTACCTCGTCCTGCAGAAGATTGAAGTCAATATAATCAACACCAAGCTTTTCTGCAAGAGTTACTGTTCTGTTATGCTTTTTCATGTTCCAATTCTTTGTACTCGGGGTACTGTAAAGCACAAACTTAGCACCTGTTCTTTTACAGATATCAAAAATAGTGTCAACATACAGTTGGTTCATTTTACTCATGTTTGCACTTTCATTTGTCTCATCCATATACTTTTCAGTATTTGCTGCATTTGCATCACCGTATATATGATAGCCCTTGTATTTATCCAGATAGGAATAATGCGGAGCTTGCCAAAGCTCTGTAAAGGAAAACTGTTTCCAGCGGTCATGATATCTCAGAACAGGCAAATAACGCTCAGGAGCATGAAGAATAAGATCATCTACAGAAAAATATTTAAGAACAAGGTCCGTCTCGAGGAAAATGACCTTAGGCGATTGATTTTCCAAAAACTGATACAGATATTCAAGCGTATACCACAGTCTTTGCTTGCCTGTACTGCAGCAATAAGAGGTAATTCCGTACTTTTCCCATATACGCAGAGGGCTTACTCCCGAAAAGACCTCGCTGTCCCCTAAAAACAGAACATCTATAGTATCTTTCGGTTCGGCAAGAAACCCGTTTGCGGTATAATCGTATTTCCAGACCTCCTTGGTGTTGTCTTTAGGAATAAACACTGCTGATGCAAGTAGAAGAAGAGCAAAGAGTATTACGGTGAATACTATGCCTTTCAGTGTATTTTTTAATGTTGTAAGCATAATATCCTCCTTCAGAACTGAGCATACATCGGGTCAACGGGAATATAGCCGAAGCTGTAAGCACCGAATACCACTATGTAGAGTATAAGTACATACAGAATACACCAGCGGAAAACAAGACTTTTCTTTTCGAGAGCTTCTCTTATGCTGATGCACTTTTCATTCAGTATGCTGATGATAAATACAATAACGACTGTAACAGCAGCGATTATCAGATCGTAACGGTCTACACCAAGTCTGTATAATAAACCGCCGTCAAAGCTTCTGAATGTAAGGTCGCTGAAAATTCTGCCGAAAAGCTGCATTCCTGATGCTATTCCGTTGGCACGGAAGAACAGCTCACCTATTATTACAAGTATCGTTGTTCTGATGATCTGAAAGACCTTATATCCTGCACTGTCGGTTTTTATATGGAGCTTATTGTTTATCGGCTTGACAAGCGGCTCTATAAGATTTCCGGAAAGTATCAGAACAAAATGATACATTCCGAAGAAAATGAAGTTCCAGCCTGCACCGTGCCACAGACCATTGCACCACCATACACAGAACAGGGCAATACCTCCGGCAGCAAGAGGGCCGTAATGATTGCCGAGCTTTTTCCTTGCTGATGACGTAAGGTTTTTCATGCGTTTTGAAGATGTCACGGGATAGAATATATAATCCTTGAACCATGCACCGAGCGTGATATGCCATCTTTTCCAGAATTCCGAAACAGACCTTGAAAAGAACGGTCTCTGAAAATTCTCAGGAAGCTTTACTCCGAATATTTCAGCCGTTCCGAGAACAGCGTCCATAGAACCGGAGAAATCCATATAGAGCTGGACGGTATAGCATACGGCGGCAAGGATAATTACACCGCCGTCAAAGCTGTTAGGCTCGTCGAATACTTTTTTCACCAACGGGTCAAGTCTGTCGGCTACTACTATCTTTTTCATCATGCCGAAAAGAATTCTCTGCAGACCAAAGGTCAGGCTGCGGTACTTTATCTGACCGACATTCCATAGCTGTTCTGCGGTCTGTCCGTAACGGCATATAGGTCCTTCGACTATCTGCGGAAAGAAACTCATAAAGAGCAGTATCCTCGGAAAATTCCGGTCTGCCGCTATAAGTCCGTGATATACATCTGTAATATAAGAAACCGCCTGAAGTGTAAAGAATGAGATACCGACAGGCATTATGAACTTCGGTATATACATCCGGAACGGACAGTTGAATGCGGAGAGAATTGAATTGATATTTCCGAGGAAGAATTCGGAATATTTCAGCACAAGCAGCATTCCTATATGAATAAGGACACCGAGTGCCAATACTGCTCTCTGCTTTCTTAAATGTTTTTGCTTGGCTGCCTTTTTTTCCTCTTTAGGAAGTCCCTTGAGAGCTGTTTTCTGCTTTTGCTGCAGCTTATCAAGCCATAGTCCGAAACAGAATACAGAAACAGCGGATAGAATGAGATATAACACAAGCGCACCGCTGACTAACCAGAAGAAAAGCAGGCTTTCTGCAAGAAGAACATACTTTTTTGCCTTTTTCGGAGTAACCGCATAAACGATAAGGCAAACCGGCAGGAATGCAAAAAGATACGTCATCGAAAAGAACGATGTCATAGTCTTTCCTGTACCTGCCAACAGAAAGGAAAGATCCATACTCAGTCTTCCTCCTGAAGGCGCTCTATCATTTTCATAATGCGCTCAGCGGAGTTAAAGTTATCGGGGATTATCTCTATCGCAGGGATAGTTATATCATATTCATCTTCAAGCTCTGCGATAAGGGAAATGATGTCGAGAGAATTAAGAAAATGACCGTCGATAAGATCAGTACAGTTCTTGTAGTCAACATCTGGCTGAATGTCCTCTAAAATTTCGATAAGTCTTTCCATGTTAATACATCCTTTCATATTCCGGCATATTTATCTGCCGTGTTTCAAAGGTACTGCGTACCCTGTAAAGTTCTCCGTTTTCACGGAGTATATAAACAGAGGGAAGCTCACGGCTCAGAAGCAGGGATATTCCCTCGGTCATACAATAAGCACCTGTGTTCTCAAAGCAAAGCACGTCTCCGATTTCAATGTCAGGAAGCATTGCCTGCTTTACCATGATATCATTCATTGTGCACAGCGCACCGCATATATTCCACGCCGCCGCAGGCACTGCATTTTCTTTTCCGACTACAGACATAAAGGGCTGTTTCATCGCCATATACTGACCGAAATACACAAGCTGATGCATTCCTCCGTCAGTCAGTAAATAACCCTGTCCTTTATTCTGTTTCATATCAACGATATGCGTATAGTAAGTACCGCAGAACGCTGCTATGCTTCTTCCAAGTTCAAGTATTATTTCAGGACGGCTCTGCATTCCTTCAATAAGCTCAGAAAAGCCCTGCAGCAAAGCGTCCTCGTCAAACTCCTCACCCTTGAAATACGATACAGGAAAGCCGGTTCCGTATTCAAGCTCCTCCGCTTCAAAGGAATACTGTTCTTTCAGTCTGATAAGAAGCCGGTCAAGAGCCTCAAGTTCTCTCCTGAACTTTTTGAGTGATGTCTTTTGTGTACCCGAGAAAAACTGTATACCGATAATATTTATCTTTTCATGAGCCGTTCTGCCCTTTATGACTTCCTCAAGGTCAGTCTCGTCCATTCCGAACTGGCTTCCGTTTGTAAGTCTTGGAATAACTCTGAGTGTTCTTCCGTACTTTTCAGAAAGCGTGCATAACAGTTCATACTGTGTAATAGACTCAGCAGTAAAAATCCCCTCAAAGTCTCCGTCTGAGACCATTGCCTCTATTACTGACGGCGTCTTATATACACCGGATATCACCATTTTTCTGCTGTCAATGTGAAGTGCTTTACATATTTCATGTTCTCCCGGAGAGCATATTTCAAACCTTTCCACATCGTCACGCATCTCCCCGGAGATAAATGGGTTTGCCTTTACAGCATAGCAAAGGCTGATATTATCCGGCAGTCTGTTTCTCAGGGACTTTATTCTTTGTTTGAGCTTACCCGAATCGAAGACATAGAAGGCTTCTGTATTCTCTTTAAGCAAACGGTCTGTTATGCCATTCAACTTTTCTTACCTCCTATCATTTCTATGGTCTTTTTTCTGTCGAGCTTTCCGTTTTTGGTAAGAAATACCTCCTCTATCTGTCTGAGGTAGCCCGGCACCATAAACGCAGGCATTGTATCACGCATAACGGTATAAAGCTCATTCTTATCAATCGTTCCGACATAGAATCCCTTAAGTCTTTGCTTTGGCTCATCAAATACGCAGACAGAGCGCTCTACACCCTCTATTGCGTTCATAGCCCTCTCTACCTCCTCAAGTTCTATTCTGTGTCCCATGTATTTAACCTGATTATCCGTTCTTCCGCAGAAACGAAGCTCACCGTTTTCGTCATACATACCAAGGTCTCCCGTCAGGTAGATCGTTTCGGGATAACGGGTATTGAGCGGGTTCTGAACAAAGCATTCGCTTGTTTTTTCCGGCATTCCGTAATAGCCGAGTGCGAGAGCTGTACCTCTTACGGCTATCATTCCCCGAACACCTTTTTCGGTAACTTTTTTATTATCGCTGTCAAGCAGGAATACATCTTCATTCGGGAAAGGTCTGCCGATCGGGATATACTCTGAATAATCCCTGTCCTTTTCCAGAATGTGAAATGTGCAGTTACAGGTAATTTCTGTAGGGCCGTAAAGATTCACGAACATACTATCGGGGAGTTTATTTCTCCACTGACAAAGGTGCTTATAGGGCATTACCTCTCCGCTGAACAGCACCTTATTTATTGTATCGGGTGTCTTGTAGTCAAGTGCATGGAATGTGCTTACAAGACAAAGCGCAGATACGGCCCATACAAGCGTTGTTACCTTATTTTCGCACAGCAGGTCAATAAGCCTGACAGGTTCTGAGAAAAGCTGTCTTGGGACAATGACGAGCGCTGCACCGACATAAAGTGAAGAATAAATATCCTTTACCGAAACATCAAAATCAAACGGTGCCTGATTTGCAATAATGTCCTTATCGTTTATTGAAAAAATATCAGTAAAGCACGAAATGAAATCTATAACGCTTCTGTGTGCGACAGCTATTCCCTTTGGAGTGCCTGTAGAGCCTGATGTGAAATTCACATAAAGCGGGTCTGTGTCGATACTCTTTGTTCTTTCGGCAGCAAGCGCTTTTTCGTCCGGTTCATGCTGCATAAGCTCTTCTATTGTAAGTATCCTGACATCAGAAAAAATACCCTGAGCCTTCTCAAAAAGCTCCTTTGTCGTAATAACTGTCTTAGCCTCAAGAACAGAAACTATCTGCTGCAGGCGCTTATCGGGAAGTTCATTATTGAGCATGGAATAAAATCCGCCGGCATACACAATTCCGAAAAAGCTGCACAGGGCAGAGATCCCCTTTTCCATATATACTCCTACAGGAGAGCCATGCTCGATTATACCAAGAAGTGCAGTGCCTGCTTTTTTGCTTTTATATAGAAGCTCCATATAGCTCAGTGAGCTTTCCCCTTCTCTGACTGCTGTTTTATCGGGATATACGGAGGCGCTTTTTTCAAGCATTTCAAGGATATTATTCATCTTCATTTCTTCACTTTCATCATGTTATTTTCATACCACTTAATTATAGTTGTGCAAAAAACAATTGTCAAGGTATAATAATATTGATAATATAAAGATGTAAATTGTTTCTTGAAATAGCACCCAGAATCATTTATAATATATTAAAAATAACAAAATTCAGGAGGTCAGAATGAAAATAAGAAAATACAGGTCAGAGGACATAAACCGTATGACAGAAATATGGAATGAAGTAGTTAATGACGGTACAGCATTTCCTCAGGAAGAAATGCTGAACTGTGAAACAGGCGCTGAATTTTTTGCTTCCCAGAGCTTCTGCGGAGTAGCCGAAGATGAAAACGGCATTATCAAAGGACTTTATATTCTTCACCCTAATAATGTAGGCCGCTGCGGTCATATCTGCAATGCAAGCTATGCAGTAAGCTCTGATTCAAGAGGGCTGCATATCGGCGAAAAGCTTGTTCTTGACAGCATGAGAGCCGGAAAAGAGCTTGGCTTTTCCGTTTTGCAGTTCAATGCTGTGGTTGAAAGCAACACTCACGCAAGGCATCTGTATGAAAGGATAGGCTTTCATCAGCTCGGAGTTATACCGAATGGTTTCAGAATGAAGGACGGACACTTTGAAAATATCTGTCCTTATTATATTGAGCTGTAAATTCCACATACATTCCTAATAAATTCCCTTTAGTTTCCAAATTCACATAATATAATACAGACATACCAAACAAAACAAGCAAAAATACAATTTCAGGGAGGTTTACACTATGTTAAAAAAGACTATTGCTGTTATCATATCTTCTCTTCTTATCTGCTCACTTGCAGCCTGCAGCGGTCAGAACAGCACAAGCCAAAGCTCAGCATCGTCAACTGCTTCAACTGCATCACAGAGCAGCACAAACGGTTCGGAACAGACTCAAAGCTCACAGACAGACGAATCAACTCAGTCGTCAGCTGCTGAGTCATCACAGACTTCGGCTGAAACATCAACAGCCGGGTATACTGCAAATACTAACGGCAAGCTTGATACCACAGACCTTTTCACGACCCGTGACCTGACGCAGAGTGCTGACCTTACTAACGCTCAGACTATAATCGCAGCAGACGGACAGACAGTAAATATAACTGATGAGGGTGTTTATACAGTAACAGGCACCGCATCTGATTTTACCATCAGAGTTGAAGCTGACAGCAATGCCAAGGTACAGATCGTACTTGACGGAGTCAGTATCACAAATGACAGCTTCCCCGTTATCTATGTTGTATCGGCAGATAAATGTTTCGTTACTACCACCAACAGCGAAAATACACTTTCAGTTACAGGCAGCTTTGAAGCAGACGGCGACACCAACACCGATGCAGTTATCTTCTCCAAAGACGACCTTGTTCTCAACGGCACAGGAACGCTCACAATCAACTCAGCAGAGGGCAACGGCATTACAGGCAAGGACGACATAAAGATAACTGGCGGAACTTATAATATCACAAGCGCACTTGACAGTATCGAAGCAAAAGATTCTATTTCGATATATGACGGTACATTCGTTATCAATTCCTCAAAAGACGGTCTGCACTCTGAGAACAGCGATGACGATACCAAGGGACAGATATACATTATGGGCGGCAGCTTCAACATCACTGCAAGTGCAGATGCTATCGAAGGCATAACCGTTGTACAGATAGACGGCGGCAATTTCGAGCTGAATGCTTCGGAAGGCATTGAAGGTACTTACATTCAGATAAATGACGGTACATTTAATATCAATGCATCTGATGACGGCATCAACGGCGCACAGAAGAGCAACAGCTTCGGAACACCGACTATCGAGATAAACGGCGGTTCGATAACAATAGTAATGGCTCAGGGCGACACCGACGCTATCGACTCCAACGGTGATATTATCGTAAACGGCGGTACAATTACCATAACTGCTCCTACCTCTTCGTTTGACTATGACGGCACAGCAACATACAACGGCGGTACTATCATAATCAACGG
>CACXGH010000127.1 GCA_902767175.1 uncultured Ruminococcus sp. | reverse complement strand
GTGTCCGGTGGACACCTCTGCCGAAGGCAGAAGCACCGACCGAGCCGGCAGGCGAGACTCGGGGGACATCGACGCTTGTTATAATAAAAAAGCAAAGCTCCATCGCAGTTTTGATCCTGCGGTGGAGTTCTATTTATTATTCTACATCAGTATGACTAAGAATCATATTGCTTCAAATGTAATACCGTTATCATTTGCATATGTCTCGGCTGCCGAGCCTGCGGCGCCCCTGATGGTCAGCTTTGTCAGATCACAGTCCTTGAAGATATCATTATCAACGAAGGTCGTGCAGCTTTCCGGAATGGTAACCGATTCAAGAGAAGTACAACCCTCAAAGGTACTTCCGCCCAATGATTCAAGCCCGTTGGGAAGTACGATCGTCTTGAGTGAGGTACAGCCTTTGAAAACATTTTCGCCGAGATTTTTCAGTCCTTTGGAGAAGGTGACGGTTTCCAAAGAAGCGTTTCCGGCAAAGCAGCTGTCTGTGATCGTTTCAACTCCTGCAGGAATTTTGATGCTTGTCAGACCCGAATTGATAAATGCCTCATCAGAAAGCTCGGTCAGGTTCTTGCTGAGTCTGACCTCTTTGAGGTGAGGGGTACTCTGGAAAGCAGCTACACCGATCTCGGTAACTGTGGAAGGAACAATCACCTTTGTGACCGTTGTTTTGTTTTTAAAAGCATTATTGGCAATTTCAACGACTGTCTTGCCTCCAATTGTTCTTGGAATGTTTACTTCTGTATTTGTGCCTATATATCCTGTGACGGCGACCGTATCTTCATCGACAGGAATAGTGGTAAAGTTTGCTTCCGGTTCATATGCTATCACTCTGGGTATTGCTTTATAGGCATCTGTTGCGGAAATGATCTCTTGCTTGCCTTCTTCGACAAAAGGATGCTTTTCTATACAGAATGCCTGAAAAGCAATAGTCACATCATCATTGTCGATCTTCTCGTCTGTGATGTTTGCAGCATACGATATTTCGTTATCCTTGATGACCGGGAACTTTTTGACCTCTGCATCAGATGCAACAATGCGATAGTAAACGTCTGTAACTTCATCGTTGACCAGATCATAATCGGCCAACTCATCCGTCATTTTTGTCCAGCCGTCTGCGATAAAATAATTAACGATCTTATTATTGTCGAGCGTAGTCTTGTCGCTGATCTCGACAAAGGTAAATACGTCGATATTATTGGTTACTTTAACGGTCGGGTCTTTGTCGTCCTGCTGGTCAGGCTTGATCTCATAGATCTTTTCTCCGTTGCCTTCATTGTCAAGCGTTACATCGGTCTCGGTAAGAGTGATGTCAAGACCGGAATCTGCATTCTTACCGAATTTGTTTGTGATAGTTCCGGTGTTTGCCTGCAAATAGGCGAAGGTTCCTGCGCCGGCAATGACCGATGCCGCCAAGGTAGATGCCAGAGCGGCTGTCAATATTTTTTTCTTTTGCATTTCTGATTACCCCCTGAATTTGATTTGATTATATTATGTAAAGCACATACGATCTGTAAGTTTATCAATCGTTATTATTCCTGTGCTTCTTAGACTGTTTTAACGCTGTAAATACTGATGCTGTTATTATCACACTGAAAAACAGCATTGCAATTATCGGTATTGTATTTGTACCGTCTCCGGTCCTTGTCGTTGTTGAACTTTCGGGAACGGAACTCTCCGGAACAGATCTTTCAGGAATTGAACTTTCGGAAACGGAACTCTCCGGAACAGATTTTTCGGGAATTGAACTTTCGGGGACGGAACTCTCCGGAACAGAGCTTTCGGGAATTGAACTTTCGGGAAAAGAACTTTCCCCGGGTTCACCATAGAAGCTGCTTCGGCAGATCGGTGACTGACCAAAGATATATGCGGAAGTGCCCTGTATAAAAACAGGAGAAACGATGATAAAACATAAAATAACAGACAGCAAAAGGGCGATCCTGAATTTATGCTTGTTCATCAGGTTCCCTCCTTTCTGACAGGGTGTTTATCTGTTAATTTTCAAAAACATCGTTATTGCTGAAATAATCAAGCGCATAGCCGTCTGAAAGATCAGCGGTGCTTTCGCTCTGAACGGCGTAGGCACGGGCTTCGATGGCTGACTCCGTCTCGCTTTCTCCGTGGAAGCTGCCGTCAAAGGTATCGGAGATACGGACGTGTTCAAAGACAGCGCTGAGCTGCCGGTCTTCGTCCGACTTCGGCACAACAGAATTGTATTTGTAAACTGTTACACCTTCGCCCAGCTTATTATCCGAGTCTGTAACGAGCGTCCAGTCGGCGCCGACGTCTTCTATGGTGAAAAGATCGGTATATTCATTTCTCACACCGACATAAACATAGCAGCTTGTGCTGTTTTTTATAACTGTAGGAGTCGGATCTTTATCTACGACTCTGCCGGCAACGGTGAGATATGTATTTTCATAAACTTTCGGCTCGTCATCAATTTTTTTGCCTGTTTCGG
Source organism: uncultured Ruminococcus sp. (assembly GCA_902767175.1). Taxonomy (GTDB): domain Bacteria; phylum Bacillota; class Clostridia; order Oscillospirales; family Acutalibacteraceae; genus UBA1213. The sequence goes on along the minus strand of CACXGH010000127.1, from coordinate 583 downwards.
GATTGACAAGGGTTTCTTTAAGATCTACGGAGATCAATCCGCTTACAAATCGGTTGACCACCTTCCGGCTCTGTCCCGAAAGAAAGGCAAATGATGGCACCAACAAACCGGTTGTAAGCAGAGCAGCTGCGGCAGCACCTGCGATAATTGCTTTTTTGTTCATATTCACAGCGTCCTTTCATTATTTATAAAGGATTATTCTTCCTTTTGATACTCAGATTCTACGGTCGGCTTTTTCGCCTCCTTCGGTATAGCTTTTGTTTTTTTCTTTTGTTTTTTCTTTTTGATGTGGTCAAGAATGATCCACAGAACAGTCAGACCGACAAGTATCCCGATGGCAATATACAAATAGATACGATTCTTTTCTGCTGTTACCGCACGGAATACTGCGCCTATTCCGGGCAGACAAAGCTCCGCCTTGCCTACTACGTTGCCGAATGGGACATTGTTCGGGTCATTGGTGTTATTGGCGTCGCCCCTTGTGATAAAGCTTCTCTCATCCTTCAGTACAGCGACGATACGGTGAGTCACAAGAGTTCCTTTTTCGTCAACGGTAAAGGTGATAACGTCGTCAGCCTGCAGC
>CACXGH010000126.1 GCA_902767175.1 uncultured Ruminococcus sp. | reverse complement strand
TCAAGTATGTCAAGCCGAAAAAGCCGCTCCATGTCAATACAGACAAGTGCAGAGGCTGCAGGCGCTGCATGAAGTTCGGCTGTCCTGCTATCTCATTCAGAGACGGTCATGCCGTTGTTGACAATACTCTCTGCATAGGCTGCGGTGTATGTGCAGGTCTTTGTCCGTTTGACGCATTTGAAAGTGAGGGTGAGTAAGTATGCAGACTAAAAATATCATGATAGTTGGCGTAGGCGGTCAGGGCTCTCTGCTCGCCTCCAAGCTTCTCGGCAGACTTCTTGTTGACGAGGGCTATGACGTAAAGGTAAGCGAGGTACACGGAATGAGCCAGAGAGGCGGCTCTGTTGTTACCTATGTAAGATTTGGTGATAAGGTATATTCACCTATAATTGACGAGGGCGAGGCTGATTTCATCGTCAGCTTTGAAAAGCTTGAAGCCGCAAGGTATATCAAGGACCTGAAAAAAGGCGGTACCGTTATCGTAAATACCCAGCAGATAGACCCTATGCCTGTTATCATCGGCAGCACTGAATATCCGTCGGCAGTTCTTGAGGAAATGAAGTCTCTCGGTGTTAATGTTGACGATATCGACGCTCTCTCCCTTGCTTCACAGGCAGGCTCTGCTAAGGCGTGCAACATCGTTCTCATGGGAAGACTTGCAAAATATTTTGATATTCCCTATGATAAGTGGGAAGCAGCTATAGAGAAATGTGTAAAGCCCAATTTTATTGAAATCAACAAAAAGGCATTCAGCTTAGGATATAACAATTAATAAACCCGAAGAGGAAAGAATAAAAATTTTGACAAAGGTGTGATCACTGTGCAGAAAAGATATTTTCAGCCCGAAAATGAAACAATGCCGCTTGACGAGCTTAAAAAGCTGCAGGACGAAAAGCTCGTAAAGCAGGTAAAGCGTGTTTATGAAAATGTTAAATACTATCGTGACCTCATGGACGAAAAGGGAGTCAGCCCTGATGACATCAAGGGCATTGACGACCTTCATAAGCTGCCGTTCCTCAAAAAGGACGACCTGAGAGAAGCTTATCCATTCGGACTTCTTGCATCTGACCTGAAGGACTGCGTAAGAATTCAGTCCACATCAGGCACAACAGGCAAGCGTGTTGTTGCCTTCTACACACAGAACGACGTTGACCTGTGGGAAGACTGCTGTGCAAGAGCTCTTGTAGCTGCAGGTGCTACAGACGAAGATGTTTGTCAGGTATGCTACGGCTACGGACTTTTCACAGGCGGTGCCGGTCTGCACGGCGGTTCTCATAAATTAGGAAGTCTTACTCTGCCGATGTCAAGCGGCAACACAGACAGACAGATACAGTTCATGATGGATCTTGGCTCAACTATTCTTTGCTGCACTCCCTCATACGCTGCATATATCGGCGAGACACTTAAGGAGAAGGGCTATAAGCCCGAAGACAACAAGCTTAAAATGGGTATCTTCGGTGCTGAGCCATGGACAGAGGAAATGCGCCGTGACATAGAAAAAAATCTCGGCATAAAGGCTTATGACATTTACGGACTTACCGAGCTGAGCGGTCCCGGCGTTGCATTTGAATGTGAAGAACAGCGTGGAATGCACATAAACGAGGACCATTTTATCGCAGAGATAATAAACCCCGAAACAGGCGAGGTATTGCCTGTGGGTGAGAAGGGCGAGCTTGTATTCACTTCACTTGACAAGGAAGCATTCCCTCTTCTCCGCTACCGCACAAGAGATATATGCGTACTCTCAAGAGAAAAATGCTCCTGCGGCCGCACCTTTATAAGAATGACAAAGCCTCTCGGCAGGTCTGACGATATGATGATAATCAGGGGCGTTAATGTATTCCCGAGTCAGATAGAAGCCGTACTGCTGAACAACGGCTACGCACCGAACTATCAGATAATCGTTGACCGTATCAACAATACGGATACATTTGATATAAATGTTGAGATGAAGGACGAGGACTTCTCCGATATTCCGATAAACATCACAAATAAGGAGAAAGCTCTGCAGGCCGCTATGAAAACCATGCTTGGCATAAACCCCAAGATACATCTTGTTGCTCCGAAGAGCATAGAGCGCTCCGAAGGCAAAGCTGTCAGAATAATTGACAAGCGCAAGAGACTCGGCATCAATGTTTGATAATATAAATAAAGGAGGAACAACTATGGCTATCAAGCAAATTTCCATTTTCGTAGAGAACAAAGAGGGCAAGCTGGTAACGATAACCGACTCCATTGCAAACGCAGGCATTGACATTCGTGCGTTGAGTGTTGCTGACACGCAGGAATTCGGCATTTTCAGGCTGATCGTAACGGATCCGGAGAAGGCAAAGGAAGCTCTTGAATCATCAGGCTGTTTTGTTTCCATAACAAAGGTTGTCGGTGTTTCCATTCCTGACGAGCCCGGCTCACTTGCAAAGATCGTTAACATTCTTGCAAGGCACAACATCAACATCGAGTATATGTATGCATTCATCACGGTATCAAAGAAGTTTGCATCTGTTGTTCTGCGTGTTGCAGACAACGAAGCTGCAGAAAAGATACTCACCGAAAACGGTATACGGCTCCTTGTAGAAGAAGACATCGTATCAATGTGATATCCCTGTTTCTGACATATAACAAACGTCGATGGTGGGTCAAGATCCCCCACCGACGCCCGCAGGAGCTAAAGTTCCACGACGTCTGTTGACTGCGTCGCTCGCTCCAATCAAGCGGGCTTGTTGGAGCTTAGCTCCTTGTTTAAAACAGGTGACAGTGCGGATTTATCAGCAGAACGGAATGCGGAATGGCATTCCGTTCTTTTTTTGCGCCGTGCACCCCGGAAGCACCATATTGAAATGCAGTTCATGCCGTGCAGATGTGCATGATATTCCGGACGGATTGATTTTTCCGGCACAGCAAATTATAATAAAAACATAGGATGTCATGACAGCCTGCAAAAGAAGGGAGATGATCTGTTGATAAAGATCAAGCTGTCCGTCAGCGGCGACAGCTACGATGAGGTCAGGCAGTTTCTTACAGAAAAGGGTATAGAGCTTGATGATGAGGCAGAATTCGTGCTTGTCCAGAAGGATAAGTTTATCAGTCATTTAGCCGTAAGGGAACCTGACGGCGGCGAACGCCTGCATCTGTCCGTAGAAGAGATCGTCTGCATCGAAAGCTACGGTCATGTCGTGGAGGTATACACAAACAACGAGGTATACATCACCTCCGACAGACTATATCAGCTTTGTGCAGTTCTCGATCCCGATCGCTTCATACGAGTAAACAAATCCGTTATCGCAGCAAAAAACAAGATAAGGAGAATAAAGCCCGCCCTTTCTATGAGATTCACACTGATAATGAGCAACGATCGCAGGGTCGACGTGACCCGCAGCTACTACAACAGCTTCAAAGAAGCATTCAACCTGTAAGGAGGAATTTTTATGAGCCGGAATACTATACTTATTTCCGTTATCCTGACCGTTATTATACTGTGCGCCTTAGCGTTTTTTCTGATAATCTATTTTCTGCTCTATAACAACAAGCTGAAAAAGGCTGTAAAAGAAGGGAAAGCCGACCGCCCTATGCCTGCTATATCCGTCTATGCTATGATGTTTCTGTGCATGGTATTTTTAGCGGCGGCGGTTTTCAGCGTATCGGGCATTGTGGAATTAGGTCAGCGGTTAGACAAACTGACCGGGCTTGAGACTGAGCAGAAAGAAAAGCTTGACGAGATCATCGACAAGGAGCTTATGACCTACGATCTTATATGGGATACTAAGGAGGAGATAACGGCAGGCTCAATGATTGACTATACGGAGTTTACTTACGGCGGCTATCACTCCGAGGATCACAGCATAGACGTTACCATAAAAACAGTACCAAAGGTATCCGCAGTCAAAGACGGCGTTATCTTCTATTTCGAGGGACAGGCAGTTCCGCTGACCCTCAACAGCAGCGGAGTCTATACGGGAACATTCAGGGCAGACATTTTTAACAGCCGTATTGAAGGGCTGCTGACCGTTGAAACAGAAAAGGTCACTCTGAGCGAGATAGTGCTTGACAGGCAGCACGATATGAGTAAGGCTTTAATTTCAACTGCAGCGGACTACATTCCCTCTTTCTTCTTTAACACCAATTCAAACGATACCGACAACAACAGCGGAGCTGAAGCTCTTCCGAAGGAGATAACAGATACCGAAAAGCATACTCTCCAATACCGTAATGACTACCGTTTAGTTATCACATATCCCGCAAAGAACAGCTCCTTTGAGATTGACACGGTAAAAACCGTCACACGCTTCAACGGCAGGACTATTGATGAGCAGGACATAACACAGAGCTGCCGCAAGGGAACAAATGACGAGAACGGAGACGCTTTCATTCCGTCAGTAAAGATAGCCCAAAAGCTTGAGAATGTTACCGACAACGACTACGTCGAGATCCTCATAAGTGTCACAGACAAAGACGGATATTCCTATCAGCTGCCGCTGTACACTCACGGCAGCAGACCTATACATGGCGGACTGCAAGACTCCAGGGGTAACATGATCTATATCTATGACAAGGACGGAAACAAACTTACAGGGCCGGTCGTAGAATGACGGCGGCAGGCTGCCTGCGGTCTCTTTGCACAACCTGACGGAAAAATTGCTGACGCAATAGATGTTCAAAATGCGATAAAAAGGCACGGTATTCTCTCGTGAGTTTACCGTGCCTGTTATTTTTGTTCAGTATTTTGCGTAATTGAAACATAGTTATTCTTAGTGACATACTCCCGCCGCCTACGCTTCGCTTAGAGGCGGGGGCTTCTCGTTCAAGTACAGCAACCTGTACAGTATCAGCGAGCT
>CACXGH010000125.1 GCA_902767175.1 uncultured Ruminococcus sp. | reverse complement strand
GGTGTCCGGTGGACACCTCTGCCGAAGGCAGAAGCACCGACCGAGCCGGCAGGCGAGACTCGGGGGACATCGACGCTTGTTATAAATAAAGGAGGATATTTTAATGAAAGGAAAACTACTTAAAAGACTATGCAGTATAGCGCTGTCCGCACTTATGCTGACAGGTACAGCAGGTACTGTGACATTTACGGCTGTGCCTGTTTTTGCGCAAGCTCACAGGAAACTGCAGTCACACCGCTTGTCAACAACACTGCCGTATCATCAGGTGCGATAACTCTCGGACAGTATGTGACTGTCAATGCGGCAGGCTCTGGCGGTGCAGGCGGATATACCTATGCCGTGCAGTACAGGAAGGATACCGATACATCGTGGAAGCTTCGCAGATATTACAGCTCCGCTTCATCTGTTATATTCAAACCCACAGAAGCCGGAAATTATTATCTTTATGTCAAGGTAAAGGACAGCGAAGGCGTAGTTGAGGGAAAAAGATTTGCACTCAAGGTATATCCGGATATCAATAATAAGTCCACGATATCCGCAGCGGAAATATACCTTGGCGATACGGTAAAACTCAAGGGAAGTGCGGTCAATGGTGCAGGTGAATACACATATGCTTTCCTTTATAAGAAAAGTACGGATACATCATGGACGGTAAAGCAGTTCTATAAGTCCAACAATGAAGTTGAAATAAAACCGCTTAAGGCAGTTGACTATGATTTTGCCGTAAAGGTACAGGATAAGAACGGCAGACTGTCAGTGAAAGAGTTTTCCGTTAAGGTATATTCCAAGCTGAAAAATACCTCGGCAGTTTCTTCGGCTGAGGCTGAGCCGGGGGAGACGGTTACGGTAAACGGTGCGGCATCAGGCGGCAAGGCCGGTTATACATATTCCCTGATGTATAAGGCAAAGACGGATTCCGCATGGAGTGTTGCACAGAGCAGGAGCACGGTGAGCAGTATGACATTCACTCCGGAAACGGAGGGAACATATACTCTTTGTGCTATAGTAAGAGATGCAAAGAATACGGCGGTAAAGAAGTATTTCAATCTTACGGTCAGCAAAAAGCAGGAAGAGCTTGATGATATTGATAAGATACTCTCTGAGATAATCACTCAGGGAATGACCGAGACAGATAAGGTAAGAGCAATACATAATTGGCTCGTAAATAATGTACGGTATGATGAGGAAGGCTGTAACTCCGGCAGGATCCCGGATACCTCGTTCACGGCGGAAGGACTTTTTGAGACCCGAGTCGCTGTATGTGACGGATATGCAAAAGCATTTGCAGTACTTGCAGAGCGTGCGGGATTTGAAGCTATCCGTGTTACGGGTGTCGGATACAATGGTTCGGGATCGTCTGAGAGCCATGCGTGGAATCAGGTAAAGGTCAACGGAAAATGGTATAATGTTGATGTTACATGGGATGACCCGATAGTATCGGAGGATTACGGAGATAATCTGAGCTATAAATATTTTCTTGTTCCTGACAGCGTGATAAATCAGGATCATGCTGCTGAGAGTACAAAGAATTCCTGTACATCGGAACAGCCGGTAGATCTTTTCATTGATGATGTGATCGAAGAGGAAAAACAGGCATTGCCCGGAGTGATCTTCTGCAGTACAGATGATGAATTCGGTGATGCGGTATTTAATATGGACGTATTCAAGGACGGCGATTATAATATCGTGTTCCGGACAGACCATACAACTCAGGAATTGAGCGAATTGATCGGCAATAATATGCCCTCAGGCTTCTATTCGCTGAGTATGAGCTTCAAGTCATGGAAAATCAGCGGATACAGTCATATTGTTCTTACTGTTTCGGTTTCCTGACAAATACAGAAACTGACAAATAAGTTAAGACGTCAGGAGGTAAGCTGTTATGTATGAAGAACTGAAGGAAGTCATTGAAAAAAGCAATAACATAGTGTTTTTCGGCGGAGCAGGAGTGTCGACCGAAAGCGGCATACCCGATTTCAGAAGCGTAGACGGTCTGTATAACCAAAAATACAAATATCCTCCCGAAAGAATACTCAGCCACAGCTTTTTTATGTCAGATACGGCGGAGTTCTATAATTTCTACCGTGACAAGATGATATGCACCTCTGCAAAGCCGAACAAGGCACATATAGCGCTTGCAAAGCTTGAAGAGCAGGGAAAGCTCAGAGCAGTAGTGACACAGAACATTGACGGTCTGCATCAGGCCGCAGGCAGTAAGAAGGTATATGAGCTTCACGGATCTGTAATGAGAAATTACTGCATGAAATGCCGTAAATTCTACGATCTGTCGGCTGTTACGGGAAGTCAGGGCATTCCGAAATGCACCTGCGGAGGGATAATAAAGCCCGATGTCGTTTTATATGAAGAAGGACTTGATGACAGAACGGTGCATAATGCCGTTAAAGCAATAGCAAAAGCAGAGGTGCTGATAATAGGCGGCACATCGCTGAATGTTTATCCTGCGGCAGGCTTTCTGAATTACTTTGACGGTGATAAGATAGTTCTGCTGAACAAGTCGGAGACTATGTTCGATGACAGGGCTGATATTGTAATAAGAGACCCTATAGGCCGGGTGCTCGGCGAGTGCGTACTATGATGAATTTAAAGTGATCATTGCCCCGTTATACCGTTTTGGTGTGACGGGGCATTGCTGATTGTCAGAACGGCAGATCGGCAAATATGAGCTGAGTGTAAACAAAGCTGAACATACGCATGAAAACGGCGGACAGATAGTAGGCAAATGAAAGGAACAGCATCACATCAACAGCCGCTTTTCCAAGAGTAAAGTGAAAAACAGTCTGCAGTCTGATGAGAGCCGAAGCAATAAACGGCAGGAGTATTTTTACTGCAAGAGCCGGATAACCGGGCAGGACAGCATAAAGGAAAGGATTTTCGCTTATAAGACCGCCTGAGCCGAGAATAAGAGAGAAGAAAACCTCTGTCAAAGAGAGAGTATAAAGCAGAAACAGAGAAGCTTCATAACCGGTTTTTATTGTGATACAGGAAAAAATGACTTTTAATGACAACTTTCTCTTTACGGAAATCAATTTCAAAACAGCCTTTCATTTTGATGAATATATGAATTCTAATGTATATTATTATTCTGAAACAGAAGATATTATTCAAAAAAATAAATTGCAGACAGAAAAAGTTTGATTTTTTGGGAATGGGGTGCGTGTGTCCGGCGGACACCTCTGCCGAAAGGGAAGTATCGGACGGGTCGACAGGTGAGAAGGGGATAACCCCTTTGTTTTCAGGCAAAGGGGTTCTGCCCGAGAAGGCAATAATAGATTTGTGTGGATTTCTGTGCAGGGGGTTTGAACGAGCTAATAACCTGTGAACAAAATATTAAAAGTTTTGATCAAACTTTTTCAAAAGTTTGCGGTTTCCAAAGGCAGAGCCTTTGGTAGGAGG
>CACXGH010000124.1 GCA_902767175.1 uncultured Ruminococcus sp. | reverse complement strand
GGTGTCCGGTGGACACCTCTGCCGAAGGCAGAAGCACCGACCGAGCCGGCAGGCGAGACTCGGGGGACATCGACGCTTGTTATAAATTTATGGCACGGTATCTCTTATGGAGCATACCGTGCCTGTTTTTGTAATAGTATAATAATAGGTTCGTATCTATAATACTGCAAAAAGACCGCAGGCAGCCTGTCGGTTGTCAAGGAACATTTGTGCAAGACAGCGGAAAATGGCAAGCAAGACAGGCGTGATTTATTCAGCGGTTTCTTAGTATAAGCCGGTGTTTCATTGAATGGAATAAAGTTCAACGCAAATCGTCCTATGCGTTGGTTCCCGAAGGAATTTTCTTCAGGGTGCACACTGACATGACGCAATAACCGAGAGAGCGGCATTATGCAGCTCGGGAGTTACTCCTGCACAGCAGTCAGCATCTACGGAAATATCATTCTCAGGGAAAAATGCCTTCAGCAAGAGCGCATTTGAGATGACACATATATCAGTGCAAAGCCCGATAAGCTCCACACTGAATTCCTCGCCATTTGCAAGCTTCTCAATAAGAAACGGCAGTTCCTTTGAGCCGAATGTATTTTTCTCCATAACATAATGATCTTTCGGCTCTATAGCAGCGCTTATTGCCGGATCAAGCTTCCAGCCTGCACTGCCCTTTATACAATGCGGAACAGGCAGCTTTTTGCCCTCCGAGGTATCAAGATAATCCTCAAAATGCGTGTCCAGCGTTGCTACTACAGTACCGTCAAATCCGGTTATCTTCTCAGCAGCCTTCGGAACAACAGCTGCCGCCTCCTTTGTTCCGAGCGAGCCGTCTATAAAATCCTTCTGCATATCTACAACTATAAGAAATTTTTTCATTTTAATTCTCCCTTTCTTTGGAAGCGCTGAGCAAAGCCTGTTTCTGTATTGCGTCAGCATTTTATCTTCAGGTTCAGCGATTCCCTTTATTTGCCTGTCTCCCTTTTTATCCTGAAAGCTACGGAGCGTTTCAGATAATCAAGATACTCCCCGTCTCTGCACATTGCCTTATCGGGAGTATCAGAGAGCTTTGCAACGGGTCTGCCGTTTACATACTGCAGCTTTATTACAATATTCAGTGCAGGCACGCAGGTATCATTTGAACAGAATGTGCCTATACCGAACGAAACCTTCGTCTTATCCTTGAAATGGTCATAAAGCTTCTGCGCCTTGTCAAAATCAAGACTGTCACTGAACAACAGCAGCTTTGTCTTTGGGTCAACGCCGTAGCTCTTATAATGAGCAATGAGCTTTTCACCCCATTCATACGGATCTCCGCTGTCGTGACGCACACCTGTATAGTTATTTACCATTGAACGGTTAAAGTCCAGCAGGAACAGATCTGTCGTGACAGTATCCGTCAGTGCTGTTCCGTTATCGCCTTTGTATTCGTCATACCAATCATTCATAGCATATTGATTGGTATAGGCAAGCGGTATACTGTCTATACCCTGATACATCTGAACAAATTCATGTGCATAAGTACCTATGGGCGTAAGATTATATTTCTTTGCAAGATACACATTTGATGTGCCTACACAGTTCTTTGTCTCAAACGCAAGACGCTTTACTGCTGTGTCCTCCCACTCTCTTGAAAGCCTTCTTCTGCAGCCGAATTCAGCAAATTTAAAGCTGTATCTGCCGGAATTAAAGTCCTTTATTTTTTTATCAAGCTTTTCCTCTGCAGAGGCTTTCAGCTCATCGTAATTATAGTTCATTCTGAAATATACCTCATTTACAATTTCAAGCAGGTATATTTCAAACTGCATTGCAGAAAACAGCGGACCGTTTACAACAATATCAAGCTCTCCTTCATCACTGCGTGATATAGTTACATATTCTCTTATCGGTCTCCACAGGCGGAGAAATTCGACATAGTCTTTTTTAATAAAACGAATCGACCGAAGGTAGTCAAGCTCATCTTTTGTAAATCTCAATGTACAAAGATGATCTACCTGATCACAGATCTCCTGAACTGTCTCCTCCGAAAAAGTAACCCCCTTATTGCGGCATTTGAAATAATACTCACCGCAAAGATCCGTATGCTTATGGAATATTACCTGATCCATATTGAATTTATACAGGTCTGTATCCAGCAGCGAGATAACTATCGGCTCTAATTTCATTTTTATGTCTCTCCTTGTTTTTAATTCAAAACGTATACAATCAGTATAATATACAATTAGTATTATTGCTTTACAACCTTTTTCTACTTATATACATTTCGTATTATTATACCATTTGTATTATTAAAAATCCATATACTATACAATTTGTATAGTATACAGTATGTATAATACTAAATACCAGACATCTAAAATACAATCAGTATATTATACAATATGTATATCATTATTCCGATGAAAACTGTTTTTCCGAAGCTAAATTATATACAAAACGTATAATATACAAACAGTAAAACTATTCAGTTTTTTCTTCATCATTCTTACCGAGCTTTAATGCATCGGCATATACTGCATGATAAGCTTTTGCAAGAGCCGGATCGTCCTGCTTGAGCCTGTCAATTCGCTCAAGCCGTTTTTTTCTGCGGAGCATATACGCTTTGGGATCGTTTTTTAACAGCTCACTCGCCCTTTTAAGTCTCCTGCTGCGAATTCTTCCAAGTATTTCCGGGTCTATCTCCGGCAGTCTCTCCTCAATGACCTTTCTCCGCTCCTCAAGTACTCTCTCTATTCGCTTACCCTGCTCAGGATGACGAACGGCTCTGTCAAGAAGTCTTGTTTCAAGACGGTCGAGCAGTTCCTCCTCGTCAAAAAGATTAAGCCTGCCCCAACGGTTAAGACTTTCTATCTTGACTATAGTATCAGCCGAAAGCTCCTTTTCGTCCTTGATATTCTGATATATTTCCTCAGTAAGCCTTTTCTTGAATTCCTCCGCATCGTCACCGAGCGCCCATTCAAGCTCCGCCTGCATATCCTTAGTACCATAGGTATCAGTCAGAGCCACGGCTTGTTTCTGCTCCTCTGACGGCTCTTCGAGAGAGTAAGGCTTAGAAAATCCTGCGTCCCTTAAGGCAAGAGTAATTGTCATTCTTACCGCTCCGTTTTTAATAAGCTCATCAGCGCCGAATTTTCTCAGGCTGTCATTGACTGCACCAATATGCTCTGTCATGTAAAAAGCTATATTCTTATCTTTATAGTAATTGTATAGCCTCAATAGCTCCTCAGCCGCCGCAATATCAATACTGCTTACAGCGCTCGCATTTATTATTATACATTTGGTGTCATTTTTTACGGCTTTTTCAAGGTCGCTTTTCAGCACCTCAGTATTAGCAAAGAACATATTGCCGCCAAAACGGTAAATAACCACACTCTTTACAGGTCTTGCCTCACGGTTTCTGTCAAGCGGATAAAAGCTGTCTTTTCCTTCAATAACACCCATAAGTCCCCGTGGCGGAGCTACGGCTCTTACAATAACCGCAAAGAATGAAAGAACGATTCCTATGATAACTCCGTAAACCGTACCAAAGATAAGCACCCCAAGAAAAGCAGCCATAAAGATAAAGAATTCCTGCCTGCTTGTTTTAAAAAGTCTTTTAGCAAGCGAAAATTCACACGCACCCCATAGTGCGCTTATAACTATCGCAGTGAGTATAGGCACAGGCAGAAGCCCGATCACAGGAGCCGCAAACAGCAGTACAAAGACCATTGTTACAGCTGCAGATACAGACATCCACTGAGAGCTTACTCCGAACTGTCTTACTATCCCTGTTCGTGAGACACTTCCGTTTACAGAGCAGCACCCCGTAAGAGACGCTGCAAAGTTTGCTAATGAATATCCGAGCAATTCCCTGTTAGTGTTGAGCTTATATCCGTCTTTTGCTGCATTGTTTCCCGAAGCAAGAAGAGACTCCGCAAGTATTACCGCCGCAATGCTCAGCGAATGGAACAGCAGTTCAGAGAGAAGCTCCAGATCAAAACGTGAAACAGGAACCTTAAGAGGCGGCAAGCCTGCCTCAACCTCAGGCAGAAGCTTTATTCCGTAATCGCCCAAAGGAATACAGCAGCTCAGGATCATTCCTGCCGCCATAGCAATTACAGACATCGGTATCTTTGGCGCAATATGTCTGAATAGTGTTATAACGGCTATTACAATTATTCCCATCATCAAATCCCAGCCGTTCATTGACGTGACCTGCTCAGCTATGTTTTTAATAAGCTCGGGAGCTTCTCCGATACCGGGACTGCCCCCGAAAAGCTTCGGTATCTGCATAAGAATGATCGTGCAGCATATTCCCGAAACAAATCCGCCCATTACAGGCTCTGAGATATATTTTACTATCCTGTCAGCCTTTATAAAGAAAAACAGCAAAAGCCAGCACGCTGTAAAAAAGGCTATAAGCGGTACTGCCCTCATCGCCCTGTCAGAACCTGCTTCAATTCCGAGTGCGGCGATTACCGTACCGACAAGAGCCGCCGGTGCCGCATCAACTCCAAGAACAAAGTCCTTCGTGCTTGTCAGCAGTCCGAAAAGAAATATCGGCAGTACGGAGCCGTAAAGACCGTACTGCATCGGCAAGCCTGCTATCTGAGCGTAACCCATTGAAATAGGTATAGACACCAGCGCAACGATAATTCCGCCTGCAATATCCTTAAAAAAATCCACAGGTTTTTTATGCGGGAAAAATCTTATTCCCAATTTCTTTATTGCATTCTCAGCCATTTGATCTCTTCTTCCGTGTTTTTTCAATCCTTCATATCATCTGTCAAATTCCGTTAAACAAGGAGCAAAGCTCCAACAAGCTCGCTTGATTGGAGCGAGCGACGCCGTCAACAGACGTCGGGGAGCTTTAGCTCCT
>CACXGH010000123.1 GCA_902767175.1 uncultured Ruminococcus sp. | reverse complement strand
GGTGTCCGGTGGACACCTCTGCCGAAGGCAGAAGCACCGACCGAGCCGGCAGGCGAGACTCGGGGGACATCGACGCTTGTTATAACAATTGATCTGCACTTTCTCAGCAATATAAAGGAGATGTAAAAATGGAATATCTTGATATAGTAGACGAAAACGGAATACCTACCGGTGAGATAATCGAAAGGGAAACCGCTCACCGTGAGGGAATAAGACACAGAACGGCTCATGTATGGCTGCTGAGAAAAAGAAACGGTACGGTGCAGGTTCTTCTGCAAAAGCGATGCAGGACAAAATCATCTTATCCTTCATGCTATGATATATCAAGTGCAGGTCATATTCCTGCAGGAGTTGACTATATTCCCTCTGCCCTCAGAGAACTTGAGGAGGAGCTTGGAGTAAAGGCAGACCCTGAAGAGCTTATATACTGCGGAAGCAGAACAGTTTCGGGCGATGATGTATTTTTCGGGAAAGAATTCCACGACAGACAGTTTTCCAAAGTATTTGTGCTTTGGAGGGATACCGATGAAAGCGGCTTTACCTTGCAGAAGGAAGAAGTCGATGAAGTCCGGTGGATCGGTCTTGACGAATGCATAGAGAGCGTTCGGAACAACACCATAAAACACTGTATAATGATCGAAGAACTAGAGCTGATCAGAAGCAGTGTATTCCCTCAGAAGAAATGATATTAAAGATATGAGGCTGTAAAATGAGTTATTTTTATACAATAGACCTTCACGGTCATACACGGGAAAGCGCAAAAAAGCTGATGGACACCTCGCTTAAAAGTCTTCCCTCTGATACCCGTGAGGTTGAGATAATACACGGATATCATCAGGGCACATCGCTCAGAGATATGGTCAGGGCTTATAAACACCCGAAGGTAGAACGAAAGATACTCGGCATAAACCGGGGCTCGACCGTTTTCATAATAAAAAAAGCGTAGTCTTTACAAGGAGTACTGCATAAAAAATCAGGCACGGTAAGCTTAAGCAATAGAATACCGTGCCTGTGTTTTTCTGTAAAACAGCATATACTAATATCAGATAGAAGCGGCTGCAAAGCTTGTCTTAAGGTCTGTTTGATAATAGTATTAAGCGCTGTATGTAAAATCTGCTTTGGCTGAGCATGATATGTTTTCCTCAGTACATCAGCAGAGGAATAATTCCGCCTATGTCGTAAAGAGGCTTGTCCGATAATGAAAGCAGCTCTTTGCCGTACTGACGGGCGAAAGCTCTTATATTATCATAATCGGGGTGCATTCTTATATTTCCGCTGAAAGCTAAAGTGTCACCGGATATAAGGCCGCAGCAGCCGCCGATAAATCCGTACGGATACCCCTCAAGCTCAATACTGCCGCAGGATATTTTAAGTACATCAATTCCGCTGTTTATACATAGCCTGTATATCGACTCATCGGCAGTGATGAGTGCATTGCTGCTTATCACTGCCGTTGAGCAGGCTGTATATCCCTGATTGGTATGAAGTATCTCACTGCCCTTTTCTTTTTGCAGCTCTATAAGCTCTCTGTCGGCTGTTTTAGTATTGCACAGCACCTTAGTGCCGAGAATACGGATATTGAGCAGCGGTGCCGCAGCTGTGACGGGAGAATCGGTTATATGAAGCTTTGCTCCTTCATCAAGAAGCCTTTTCCGCACTTTTTCATCGGTATTGCAGGCAGCAAAGATATGCTCTCCTCCGGCATGACAAAAGCTCATGTCGGCATGGTGCCGCTCAGAGCCGCTTATCATACTTAACTCTTTTGACTGTATTACACTTATACCAAGATTATCAAGCTCCGAAACTATATAGTCCTTTATGCCCGAAACTATAACGGTGCTTACCCTGTCATCAGGCAGGGATGGGGTTTTTACAAATCTTTTCATATTATCAATCCTGTCATAAAGACCTGAGCGCTTCTACAGGGCGCAGACGGGCTGCCTTGAATGCAGGATAGCTGCCGAATATAATGCCGATAATAAGTGAAAACAGCACCGCCGTAATGATTATATCAATTCTCGGAACAAGCGTCAACCCGAACAACGCCGCACCTATCATAGAAACAGCCGTACCGAATATAATACCTGCCGCCGCTCCCGAAAGCGTCAGCAGAACGGCTTCAAAAAGGAATTCCGTAACTATGATACCGGATGTTGCACCGAGAGCTTTTTTTATGCCTATCTCCTTTGTGCGCTCCGTTACGGATACAAGCATTACATTCATAATGCTCAGTCCTGCCACAAACAGAGCTACTATACCTACACAGGTAAGGACAACAGTAAATATATTTATAAGATTACCGATATTATCCTTCTGCTTGGACAGGTTTGTAACCATATATGCGCCGGGAAGATTTGTACTTCTCTCCATTGCTTTGATTATCTGCTCCCCTGCCTGCTCACTGTCCTTTTCGGATACTATCCTTACAGCTATCTGAGAAAAATTGTCAGTATTCAGATTAGCCTGCAATGTTGTGAACGGAATATACATGAATGCCGGTATATAGCTGCCCATCATGTTTTCAAGTATGCCGCTTCCTGTTTTTACAACGCCCACTATCCGGTATTCACTGCCCGTACCGCCGCTGTTTATCATCATTTTCTTGCCTACGACATTATCCGTGCCGTAGTTTTCCCGTGCAAGCTTTTCGTCAATGATACAGTTTTTCGCATAAGAGGATATATCGCCTGCATTGATAAATCTTCCCCTTATCAGCCGCAGGTCTATAAGGTCTTTGGCGTTCTTGTCAATGCCCCACAGATATACGGAGCTTTTCTCACCCTTGATATATGCGTCTGTTGCTTCAAACATCAGCGGCATTGCATACTCAACGTATGACAGAGACTGTATGGTATCAAGCTCGTTTTCGGCAAGCGGTGCGGATTGGTTTTTCAGCATTACCGACAGACCGCCCATGCCAAGCTCGTCAATTTCACTTGTCAGGGCATTGCTGCCGCACTGACCTATATTATTTATTATAATTACTGACGCAATGCCGACAGCTATGCCTAAAAGCGTAAGAAGTGTTCTTGTTTTTCTGCGGAACAGTATTTTTATAGAGCCTAAGAAAACATCAAGCATCACTCTGCACCGTCCGTTCGTTTATTTCAAGCTTCTGACCGTCATATAAATCAGAGCTGCCGGTTATGACAGTATCATTTTCGCTAAGTCCCTGCTTTATCTCTATACCGTCTTTATATTCCTTGCCTGTAACAACAGGTGTTTTTCTTGCAATGTTTCCTTCTGCCGTAAATACATAGTCACCTTCATCGTCAGAGCGTATCAGCTCATAAGGAAGTACAATGACCGATTTATCGGTAGAAGTTACGATAGTGCATTCCGCACTGTAGCCTGCACGGAGGGTATCGTCATTCTTATCAAGTCTGAGTTTTATCTCAACCGTTGTTTCCTTGCCCGTAAGACCGCTCGTAACCGTGGCTTCGTCGGATATATCGGACACCTCAGCGCTGTAGTGCTTTGTTCTGTCGGCATTGAATACAATATCAGCCTTCTGTCCTTTGCTTATTGAGCCGATATAAGCTTCGTTGATGTTCAGCGGTATTTCCATGCTCTGTTCCTCGGAGAGCTTAAGCACAGTGGTGTTTTTTGTAAAAATATCGTCCTGCTTTAAGCTCAGGTCTGTTACCTTTCCGTCTCCGGGTGAGTTTATCTGTACTATCTGACAGTATTTCTTTATTTCGTTTATTATATCAGAGCTGTTTCCGTACTTGGCAGCAGCGCTGAGCAGAGATTCAGCGTCCTTTATTCCTGAGTATTCCGAGATAAGCGCCGTATAAGCGTCATCAATTTTGTAATACGAGAAAAGAGGGTCTCCCTTTTTGACCTCACTGCCGTTTTTGACATGAAGCTCGTCCATAATTCCTGCATATTCAGCCTTGACAGCTCTTCCCGAACGGTACTGCAGCTTTCCGCCTGAGGTTATTATATTATCCATATCCCTTGGTTTTACCGTCATGACATCTACGCTTGCAGCAGTACCGCTCAGCATATAGCCCGACATAGATATTACTGCTAATATTAAAAAAGTCACCGAAAATAAGATGATGTATTTCTTCATTTGCTCATCTCCCTTTCTTAGTATTTGACAATAAACCGTAAATATAACAGCAAAAAATGACATTTTAAAGAAAAACCTTTTCAGTATTATTAACGTTCTTTTCAGTATTATTAACGTTCTTTTGTTATTGCTATTCCGGTAAATATATGATAAAATCAATTTATTATTATAATAAGAAATGAGTTGAGCGATATGAT
The DNA here is from genome assembly GCA_902767175.1 of uncultured Ruminococcus sp. Classification (GTDB taxonomy): domain Bacteria; phylum Bacillota; class Clostridia; order Oscillospirales; family Acutalibacteraceae; genus UBA1213. The sequence continues at coordinate 2,136 of CACXGH010000123.1, read as the reverse complement.
AGCTGTAATAGACTATGGCGCAGGCAATCTGCAGAGTGTTGTCAAGGCGCTTAATTACATAGGCTGTGATAACATTATCACCAAGGATAAAGAGGAGCTTTTAAGGGCGGACGGAGCAATACTCCCCGGAGTAGGCTCTTTCGGAGATGCAATGGACTGTATGAACAGTTCGGGTGCGGCAAGTGCTGTGCTTGAATTTGCGGCAAGCGGAAAACCGCTGTTAGGAATATGCCTTGGGCTTCAGCTTCTCTTTGACGCAAGTGATGAAAGTCCTGATGCAAAGGGTCTCGGTCTGTTAAAAGGGAAGATCTCTAAAATACCCAATGCGGACGGTACGCTTAAGATCCCTCACATGGGCTGGAACTCCCTCGATATCAAAAAGCATGACGGTATTTTCAAGGGAATAACAGGAGCGCCGTATGTATATTTTGTGCATTCCTATTATCTCAAGGCAGACGATGAAGAAATTGTATCTTCTCAGACCAATTACGGAGCATTGATAGATGCTTCGGTAAGCTGCGGAAATATTTACGCTACACAGTTCCACCCCGAAAAGAGCGGAAGTGTAGGACTTAAGATACTCAGGAATTTTGCTGCAATGACAGAAAGGTGATAATATATGTATGCTAAAAGGATAATTCCCTGTCTTGATGTAAAGGACGGCAGGGTAGTAAAAGGCACGAGTTTTGTAAATCTCCGTGATGCGGGAGACCCTGTTGAATGTGCGAAGATATATGACAGAGAGGGTGCGGACGAGCTTGTACTGCTTGATATAACCGCTTCAAGCGATGCAAGAAACATCATAGTTGATATAGTCCGTGCCGTTGCCGACAGCGTTTTCATTCCCTTCACTGTCGGAGGAGGAATACGCACGGTCGAGGATTTTACCGCTATATTAAGAGCAGGTGCCGACAAAGTATCGGTAAATTCCGCAGCGGTACACAGACCCGAAATAATCAATGAGGCTGCATATAAATTCGGCAGTCAGTGTGTTGTTACGGCTATTGACGCAAAACGCCGCAGTGATAACAGCGGCTGGGACGTTTTCATAAACGGAGGCAGGATAAATACAGGCAAAGATGTTCTGGAGTGGGCTGTTGAAGCCGAAAAGAGAGGCGCAGGCGAGATACTTCTTACAAGCATGGACTGTGACGGTGTAAAGAACGGCTATGACCTTGAGCTGACAAGAGCCGTATCCGAAAATGTCGGAATACCCGTTATAGCATCGGGCGGTGCAGGAAAGCTTGAACATTTTTACGATGCTTTCACCGAAGGAAAGGCTGACGCAGTTTTAGCAGCATCGCTGTTCCACTTTGGCGAAATATCCATAGGCGAGCTGAAAAAATATCTTACGGAAAAGGATATTCCTGTAAGACAATAAAGCAATATGCAATACTATACAAAAAGTCAGTAAATTTCCGTTCACTGACTTTTGTGTTATCGTTATTCTTTTGTTATCAGCGCTACACAATGCGCTGAAATTCCCTCAAGCCTGCCTGTAAAACCTAAGTTTTCTTCTGTCGTGGCTTTTATGCTTATGCAGTCCTTATCAAGTTTCATAGCCTCAGACAGTCTTTCACGCATTGTTTCAACATACGGTCTGAGCTTTGGCTTCTGGGCTATTACTGTAGCGTCAATATTCGATACACTGTAACCCTTGCTGTTTATCAATGCACACACTTTCTTAAGCAGTTCAATGCTGTCGGCACCGCTGTATTTGGGGTCGCTGTCAGGAAAATGTGCTCCTATATCTCCGAGTGCGGCAGCACCGAGCAGAGAGTCCATTACAGCGTGGACAAGAACATCGGCATCGGAATGACCGGAAAGACCCTTTTCATAAGGTATCTCTGTTCCGCCGATGATAAGCTTTCTGTTTATGGCAAGCTTATGTACATCATAGCCGTGACCTACTCTTATTATCATTATTATCCCTCCCTCCTGTTAAAGGAACCTTTAAAAACACACTCACGGACATTTTGCTGTAAACTGTCTCGTGTTCCGGTTTTCAGAGAACCCCTTAAATAATAATTGTCAGAACAAGATTTTTGTTATATAACAAGCGTCGATGTCCCCCGCCTCTAAAGGCGGCGGGTGCCATACGTCCGTCGGTGGCGGGTTAAAATCCCCCACCGACGC
>CACXGH010000122.1 GCA_902767175.1 uncultured Ruminococcus sp. | reverse complement strand
GTGTCCGGTGGACACCTCTGCCGAAGGCAGAAGCACCGACCGAGCCGGCAGGCGAGACTCGGGGGACATCGACGCTTGTTATAAGCGATTATCTTGACAAGGGCATAATGCCTGCTGACAAAAATGTTCCCTTTAGTGTGCAGGAGAACGAATTGCCGGAATAATTCTTCTGAAAAGGAACCCTTACAGCACATCTTCAATAAATCAATCAGATATTAAGGAAGCGCTGAATTATACTATACTCCCATTAAAAGCAGTATTAAATCCAGCGCCTGCATTGCATTGGTGATTATTTCGTCAGGCTATGCAAAAAGACCGCAGGACACCTCAAGGATAACTCCTTCAGGTGTCCTGCGTTTATATGTTTAAGTTTTATTAATCATAACCAACCGCTGTATTACTGTCAGGCTCGTGTTTTTTGTACGGGGAGCACCAATTACTGCATTCAGTGATTCCCAAACTTATTCCTCACTCTGTGCGGTGTCATCGTCCTTTTCAAAGCCGCAGCCTTCTGCAGCACAGAAAAGCTTAGGCTTTTTGCCCTTTTTGGCAAAGAGTATCCCTCCGCATTGAGGACATTTCTGATCAGTCGGTCTGTTCCAGGATACAAAATCACAGTTAGGATAGTTTGAGCAGCCGTAAAATTCTCTGCCCTTCTTTGTCTTTTTAACAATAACATCACCGCCGCATTTCGGGCAGGCAACCCCTATCTTATTTACTATCTTAACTATATTCTTGCATTCGGGATATCCCGAGCAGGCTATAAATTTGCCGAATCTGCCGAACTTGACGACCATCGGCTTGCCGCATTTGTCGCAGATAAGGTCTGTCTTATCCTCCTCAAGCTCTATCTTTACGCCCTTCATATCCTCCTTGGCAGCCTTGAGGGTCTTGTCGAAATCTCCATAGAAATCCGTCAGCAGGTCTACCCAGCCGCATTCGCCCTCCTCGACTGTATCAAGGTTCTGCTCCATTTGCGCTGTGAACTTTACGTTGACTATCTTCGGGAAACGCTCCTCCATCAGTTTTGTTGTAACCTCACCAAGCTCCGTGGGGAAAAGAGTTTTACTCTCTCTCTTTACATAGCCCCTTGACGTAATAGTAGAAATAGTTGCCGCATAAGTTGAAGGTCTGCCTATGCCGTATTCCTCGAGAGCCTTTATCAGAGAAGCCTCGGTATATCGTGCAGGCGGCTGTGTGAAATGCTGATTAGGAAGCATTTCTTTGACTTTAAGAGGCATATTCTTCTCAAGCGGCGGAAGCTCGGACTCCTTCTCCTCCTCGGCGTTATCCGTGCTTTCTACATAAAGCACGGTATAGCCGTCAAAGTCTACCCTGTAGCCCGATGCCTTGAATATATATCCTGCCGCATTGATGTCGGCCTGCGTTGTCTTGTGTATGCATTCAGCCATCTGGCAGGCAATAAAACGCTCCCAGATAAGCTTGTAGAGCTTGTATTGGTCATTTGTAAGGCTTGCCTTTATCCTGGAAGGCTCTAAGTCTACTGTTGTGGGTCTTATAGCCTCATGACCGTCCTGTGCATTGGAACGGGACTTAAAATGTCTCGGGCCGCCTGCAGGAAGATATTTTTCTCCCCACTTGTCCCTGATATAGCTTTCGGCAGCGCCCAGAGCGTCCTCAGAGAGCCTGAGCGAGTCTGTTCTCATGTAGGTTATAAGACCTACAGCGCCCATTCCCTGAATGTCTACGCCTTCATAAAGCTCCTGTGCGACCTTCATTGTGCGCTTGGACTGAAAACCGAGCTTTCTTGATGCCTCCTGCTGCAGTGTCGATGTAATGAACGGCGGTGCGGGCTGACGCTTTCTTGTACCATGTCTGAGCTTCTCGACAAAGGGCTGTGCATCCTTCATTGCATCTATCAGCTTCTGTGCCTGTTCGCCTGTTTCTATCTTTATCTTGCCGTTTGCATCACCGTAAAATGCCGCAGGAAAAGCCTTTCTGCTGCCCTTAGGTATGAATTTTGCGTCAATGCTCCAATACTCCTCCGGCTTGAAGGCTCTTATTTTGTTTTCTCTGTCTACAATAATTCTTACAGCTACCGACTGCACCCTGCCGGCAGAGAGTCCCTTGCGTATTTTCTGAGAAAGGAACGGGCTGAGCTTATAGCCGACAAGCCTGTCAAGAATTCTTCTCGCCTGCTGTGCATTTACAAGGTCAATATCTATCTGTCTGGGCGATGACATTCCCTTTTTTACACCCGTTTTTGTTATTTCATTGAATGTTACACGGTTTGTATCTGTAAGGTCAAGTCCGAGAAGATACGCAAGATGCCATGATATTGCCTCTCCCTCACGGTCCGGGTCGGTCGCAAGATATACATAATCGCTTTTTTTTGCAAGCTTTACCAAATCATCTGCAAGCTTTTCCTTGCCCTTTATTACTTCATATTTCGGTGCGAATTTCTTTTTTATATCCACGCTTAGCCTGTTGGGATTAAGGTCTCTTATATGTCCCATTGAGGCAACCACCTCATAATCCGAGCCGAGATATTTTTTTATAGTCTTTGCCTTAGCAGGCGACTCAACTATTACAAGCTTTGACATAGGTCTCCTCCGAAAATCTATCGTTTTTTCAGCGTATACAGCACATCAATTCACTGCTGATTCTTTATGTATTTACTGACACCGCTTCGCTCGGCAAAGCCGTATATTTCAAGCTCTGTGAGAGCCGACAGCACAACATTTATCTCCATACCGAGAATATTGCTTATCGTATCGGCATCTATTGGTGTCCCTGAGATTGTATCATACACCGATAATGCATTTTTTGTCAACATCTCAGCCAAATTATTTTTGATTTTTTTATCATTGCCCGATATTTTTTTTTCAGAACCGGCAACTTCCTCGTTGAATAATTCCTCAATGCTCCTGTTTTTTTGTTTTTGGGAAGTACTCATCTTCGGCCTGCGTGTCTTATCCTCAGAATCTTCCTCAGCATTAATTACAGGCTTTTCTATTGCTCTTCCGGCAGACTTTTCGATAACAGACTTGCCGGCAGTCTGTTTTATATTCTCTGCGGCAGGAGCATCACTGTAATGTGAGTTATTCCTGCGCTTTTTTACGGTTTTTTCCGGCATATGGTTCTCATTATCAATACCCTCAGGTATAAACAGCGAATCCATCGCCGTATCCCTTGACTTCATTCTTTTCATTTTATCGACTTCATCAGCATTCATTTTTCCCGATTCCGAGGTCTTTCTTTCGGGATAAAACCATTTAAAAATATCCTTATGAGTAACTGCACCTATAGCTCCTGCAGTCAGAAGCATATTGGAGCCTTCCGAATGAGGATTGTCGAGACTTCCGGGAACAGCAAATATTTTTCTTCCCAGCTTTGCAGCCTTTGAAGCCGTTATCAGCGAGCCGCTGCCGAACCCTGCCTCCACAACAAGACAGCAATCGGAAAGTGCAGCTATTATCCTGTTTCTCTCTGGAAATGAACGCTCCGCAGGCGCCGCATCGGGGGGATACTCCGAAATCACAGCACCGTGAAGGGTTATTTCCCTTCTCAGAGGTAAATTCTTTTTATTATATGAATTTTCGGAGCCGCAGCCGAGTACACATATTGTTCTGGCTCCTGCCTGCAGTGCGCCCCTGTGTGCCTGAGAGTCTATACCCTCAGCGCCTCCGCTTATTACAAGCGCTCCGAATTTTGAAAGATTATACGCAAAATCAAAAGCCGTCTGTCTGCCGACCATTGATGCCTCTCTTGAGCCTACTACTGCCACCTTCAGACCGTTAGTCTTTGGTATTTCTCCCTTGACATAGATCAGAAAGGGCGGATAATCCAGATCCATAAGCCTTTTGGGATAGTCATTTGAAAGCACTGATATAATACGGTTGCCCGTCTCCTGTGCTCTGTTATATATACGCTGTGCAAGCTCAAGGCTGTTCTTGTTCATAAGACGGGAGATCTCATTATTGGAGAAAATACCTGCCTGTCTCAGTTCTATTTCGCTGCTCTCGTATATATGCCTTGAACTTTCAAAAGAGTTGATAATATCTTTTGACTTTCTGCAAACTATTCCAAGACAGTTTTCAAGCCATATCGTATATACTGTATTATCCATCAGAACCTCCTACAAGCCGCTTTTGCTCAGCCGTTCATTCAAGAAGCTTATAAAGCAGTATCGCAGCCGCTGCCGCAGCATTAAGCGACTCTGCCCTTCCCTTCATATTTATGCGTACACTTTTGCTGCACGCCGCTATTGTCTCAGGTCTGAGACCGTTTCCTTCATTTCCGATAAGCATCACACCGCCGTTTTCAAAGGAAATACCGCTGATATCCTCAGCCTCATGCGGTGTGGAAGCGTATGTATCAATACCCTCACGGGTAAGTCTGCCGATATAAGCCGTAAAATCCTGTGCTGTTATCACAGGTACCCTGAAAACCGCTCCCATGCTTCCTCTTACGACCTTGGGCGAATAAATATCGCAGCAGTCGCCGGAAAGAATCACACCGTCTGCACCGAGCGCCTCGGCAGTTCTCAGTATTGTACCGAGATTTGACGGGTCCTGCAGGTTTTCAAGCGCCGCATAGCGTCCCTGTTTATTTATTGTATACAAAATACTTTTTTTGTCAAGTGTCTTAAATACACATACAAAGCCCTGCGGTGCTGAGGTATCGGATATTTTCCTGCAAAGGCTCTCACTTATCTCAGCGCTTTTCAAAGCCGCAGACGAAATAAGCTCATATTCCCTGATATATTTATCTTTGGCAGAAGACGTATACAGGAACAGCTCAGGTACCGCACCGGATATTACACCGTCCGCACAGAGTCTTGCGCCCTCAGCGGCAAAGCATTCTCTTTCTTTTCTGTATTTAGCGCTTGACATCAGCTTTGAGACATTTTTAATAAGCTCATTATCCTTGCTTGTTATCATTTCCGTCCTCCGATAATAATTTCCTTATGCCGTCTCTGATTGCCATAGCCGTCTGTGCTATGTCCATACTTTCTTCATTTACTGTTATATCTGCATAGCTTTCATATATGGGTTCTCTTTCGTCATAAAGCTCTCTGAGTGTCTGCCCGTCCCTTATAGCGACTCCCCTTTTTGTCAGATCTCCCAGCCTTGCTTTTATCTTTTCATAAGAAAGCCTGATATATACAATAATTCCCGTCCTGCCGTAATGTCTCATGGCCTCTTTGCCGTAGATAACGCTGCCGCCCGTAGCTATAACGGTCTTTCTTGCGGTTATTTCGGAATTTATCCTGTTTTCTATTTTAAGAAAGTCATCAAGACCCTCCTGAGCTATTATCTCACTGAGCAGCCTGTCCTCCTTTTCCTGAATAACAAGATCGCTGTCAAGAAAACGGTATCCTATCAGCTTTGCGAGAACTACTCCTACCGTACTTTTGCCGCAGCCCGGCATACCTATCAATATAATGTTCTTTTCCCTCATATCTGCACTTCCAATAAATGTTTTGTCTGTTTTTTTACAGGAAACCCTATAAAAAGAAAAGCACCTAAGAAAAGAAACTTAGGTGCCGAAGCTTTTTAATAAGCTCTGTATCAGAGAGCTGCCTTTGCTTTTTCTACAAGTGCTGTGAAAGCCTGAGCATCAGCAATAGCGATCTCAGAGAGCATCTTTCTGTTGAGAGTGATGCCTGCCTTCTTAAGGCCGTTCATGAATGTAGAATAATTGATGTTGTTAGCCTTGCAGCCTGAAGAAATACGGGTGATCCAGAGTCTTCTGAAATCTCTCTTCTTCTGCTTACGGCCGATATATGCATAGTTGCCGCTCTTCATTACGGCTTC
>CACXGH010000121.1 GCA_902767175.1 uncultured Ruminococcus sp. | reverse complement strand
GGTGTCCGGTGGACACCTCTGCCGAAGGCAGAAGCACCGACCGAGCCGGCAGGCGAGACTCGGGGGACATCGACGCTTGTTATACAAACATTTAAGTCAAACAATCCCTCTGAACGGAATATACTCTGCTTATAGCGATCGTTAAAATAAGGCACGGTAATCTTACAATAGAATACCGTGCCTCAATTTTTTTGAAAAGCAGCCCGAAAGCAGCCATTATTGGCTGCGTGGGCGAATTCCGAAGAACAGCAAGGCTGTGCCTTGCCCGTGCCGGACGGTGCGGAGGGCGAAGTTTCGCCTGACGATGTCAGAGTGAGCGAATGCGAACGGCAGCGCGAATCGGGAGCGCAGGCTCTGCGCCAGGCTTTGCGCAGCTATCGGTTGAAATCTTTTCCTAAGATGTCGGAGAGGTTGTCGGAAATTGCTTTTGCAACATCGGGCTTGTTCATGGAGTAAACATGAACGTTCGTTATGCCGTTGGCATAAAGGTCTATTATCTGATCTGTTGCATAAGCAATGCCTGCCTGCTTCATGGCAGCTGCGTCCTGTCCGAAATAGTCTACAATACTTTTGAAGCGCTGCGGCATGAATGAACCTGACAGCTTTATCGCACGTTCAACCTGATTGGCATTAGTTATCGGCATAATGCCCGGTATTACAGGCACGGTCACACCTGCTTCTCTCAGCTTGTACATGAAATTGTAGAAAAGATTGTTGTCAAATACCATCTGTGTTGTAAGAAAAGCCGCTCCGGCTTCAACTTTTTCCCTGATATGCTGTATATCTTCCTTCTGATTTGTGCTTTCGGGGTGTATCTCCGGATAGCAGGCTGCACCTATGCAGAAATCATCTCCGCTATCCTTAAGTTCCCTTATCAGTTCTACTGCATAACGATAATCCCACTGTGAACGGTCACTTTTCTCAAGCTCAGGGGTTAGGTCTCCTCTGAGCGCCATTATATTCATTATACCTGCACTTTTCATCGCTTCTATCTGATGATGAACCGTAGCTCTGCTCGATGATACACAGGTCAGATGTGCAAGTGTAGGAACACCGAAAACATCTTTTATGTTCTTTGCTATGTCAAGTGTATAACGGCTTGTACCGCCGCCTGCACCGTATGTCACACTCATGAATGAGGGACGGTAGGAGGCTATTTTTTCTGTGGCTTCCTTTACGCTTTCAAAGCTTGTTTCCTGTTTAGGAGGAAATACCTCAAACGACAGCGACATACTGCGGCTGTTGAGAATATCTGTAATTTTCATTGCTGCACCTTCCAAGTTAAATAATCATTATGAATATTTTATACCATGAACAAAATTTTGGCAATGCATAATGCATAATTTTTCACTGTTTTTTTGTATACAGGAGTGTTTTTATATTGACCGAATTCGCTGAAAATGTTATAATTTTTACAAAAATCGACAAAGAGGGAATTTGTATGTCAAGTAATGAAAAAACAGTACAGATAAAATACTTCAGCGGATATATCCGCAATTGGAAAAGCCTTTGCGAAAAGCTCGGTCTGCAGCTTGATATGAAGAGGGACGACAGGGAAAGAGAGATCCTCGTAAATGCCTATAAAAAATGGAAACTCAATATGATGTCGGAGCTTTGCGGAATGTTTGCCATTGCTTTGTGGGACGATGAACAGAAAAAACTATTCTGTATAAGAGACCAGGTCGGTCAGAAACAGATGTTCTATACCGTAGCAGGCGGAGAGTTTCTCTGTTCGGGTGACATAAATGAGCTTGCTGCCGACAGCAGATATGAAAAGCATATAAACAAGCATATGCTGCAGCAGTATCTTTTCTACGGCTATCCTATAGGTGAGGAAACTTTTTATCAGGGAATCAGCAAGCTTATGCCCGGTCATTATGCAGAATGGGACGGCAGCACTGTTACGGTACACCGCTATTGGTCGCCCGTTTTTGAGCCTGACAGAAGCAAAAACGCCGATGAATGGGCAGAGGAAATCAAAAATGTTGTCGAAGAAATTCTTGACGAGGAAAGAAATGACAGTGAAGTTCCTTATAAGGATTCATTCCTGTCAGGCGGTGTGGATTCGTCATATCTTCTCGCCGCAAGTGATGCAAAATGTGCTAATACCGTAGGCTATGATGAGCCCGGATTTGATGAATCCGCCGCTGCAAAATATACCGCTGACGTTCTTGGAAAAGACTTCTCCGTAAAGATGATAAGTGCAGAGGAGTATTTTGAGCGTCTGCCTGAGGTAATAGACAAAATGGGACAGCCTCTGGGGGATGCATCTGCGGTTGCTTTCTCACTTGGCTGTGCTGCTGTAAGCAAAAAGGCAAGGGTAGTATATTCAGGTGAAGGAATAGATGAGTTCTTCGGAGGATATAACGCACATAAGAGACCTCTTAATGAAGGCTGGGTATATCTTACCTGCTCACATATCATGTCAGAAGAATTTGTAAAATCGCTCATGCTTGATTATGATGAAAGCCTGAAGGCATCAGCACCCGTTGATCCCTTCTGGAAGGAAACGGAAGGACAGGACGAGCTTTCAAGAAAGCTGACGATAGATATTTCTCTGTGGCTTGAGGGAGATATATATCTCAATACCGACCGTACAAGCACTGCCTGCGGAATAGAGCTGCACACACCGTTCAGTGATATACGTCTGTTCAATGTTGCAAGAAAGATACCTGCCGAATTCAAGTTTATGAATGAGCAGAATAAATATGTATTCAGAAAGGCTGCAAGCAGCAAGCTTCCCGATGAAGTTGCATTCCGCAAAAAAGTGGGATTTCCTGTGCCGATACGCAAGTGGCTTGCTGATGAAAAATACAATAAACCCATAAAAGAAAAGCTGTTTGGCGAAGCATCGGTAAAATTCTTTAACCAGAATGCATTAAAGGAGCTTTGGGATAAATTCATTTCGGGAGAAGAAATGTTATGGGGACGCATCTATGCTATATATGCCTTCCTTCTCTGGTACGATCAGAAGTTCTGATAATTATGGGAAATAAAATTAAAAAAAGACCTGCACGATACATAGCACAGGGTGCAATAATTGCAGCTGTTTATGCAGTAATGACGATAATGCAGAATTTACTTGTTCCGGGGTCTGCATCGATGGCGGTGCAGTTCAGGATTTCAGAGGTAATTACAATTTTTGCACTGTTTACCCCCGCTGCAGTTCCGGGACTTACTTCAGGCTGCATTATAGCGAATATCAGCTCAGTTCCCGCTCTCGGGCCGTTTGATATGATATTCGGCTCATTGGCGAGCCTTTGTGCTGCTCTGGCAATGAGAGCACTGAGAAAGATCAGACTGTTTAAGCTGCCTGTTTTATCGGCACTTATGCCTGCTGTGATGAACGGCATCATTGTCGGCTTTGAGATAGATTTCTTTTTTGTAAACAGCTTCTATTTTGATTTTACGGATTTTCTGATACAGGGAGGACTTGTTGCAGCAGGAGAACTTGCCGTATTGTTTGTTCTCGGCTTGCCGCTGTATTATGTTATTGAAAGGAATATCTCAAAGCGTGGAATTAAGCTTTAATGATAAATGGAAATAAAACGGCTGCCGCAAATTAAAGCGGCAGCCGTTTTATTTGTTATAAGTTTCGTTAACCCAGCATAATGCAGATTTAGTCCTTGTTCTTCTTCTTTGCTTTGCAGATAAGAGAAATAATAAGAATAACAGAAGCGATACCTGCGCAGGCAATCATAATCTTCTTCTTGAACTGCTCTTTTCTCTCCTGCTCTCTCAGCTCTGCGATAATATCGTCATCAAGGATAATATCGTCACTCTCAAGGGAGACAGTATCATCAGAATCTTCTTCCTCGTCCTCTGTCTTGCACTTGCACTTGCCCTCAGAGAACTTTGTCTTGAGCTTTTCTACGATCTTTGAAACAAGAGCGAAAAGGTTTTTATCCTCCTCTGTCTCAACGGTTTCTTCACCGCAAGCAGGCTCAGCAGCACATTCTGCAGCGTCCTCTGCTATATCGCCGATCGTCTCCTCTGTCTGTGCGGCAGCTTCTTCTACAACAGCGTCAACAGCTTCCTCAACAACAGCATCGTCTGCCTGTGCAGCAGCTTCTGTAACAGCGGTTTCCTCTGCTGTGATCTCTTCTGCGATCTCTGCAGCAGCGTCTTCTGCAAAATTCTTTTTCTTTGACATGATATATTCTCCCTTTCAATAAAATTCAAAAAATAAACTAACTAATTCTATCATATTTGCATATTTCTGTCAAGAAAAAAGCAGTTATTTTCTATCCTCTCTAAATTGCAATATAAAATGTCAGTGAAATTAAGCGACATTTAATTGTTTAAGCAAATCATTAGCAGACAATCCGTTGAAGATTC
>CACXGH010000120.1 GCA_902767175.1 uncultured Ruminococcus sp. | reverse complement strand
GGTGTCCGGTGGACACCTCTGCCGAAGGCAGAAGCACCGACCGAGCCGGCAGGCGAGACTCGGGGGACATCGACGCTTGTTATACAAGAGCTGCACCAAGCTCCTCGCAGGCTGCTATAGCGTCATCATCGGGAGCTTCGTTGCAGATATAGCTCTCAGCCGCAAGAACTGCGCCGAGTGCCTTGCACTCTTCGTCCCATGTACGCATCCACTCTCCGTCTCCCCAGCCGTAAGAGCCGAAAAGAACTATCTTCTTGCCGGAGAGTTTATTTTTGAGTCCCTCAAACATAGGAAGAAACTCTGTATCCTCAAGCTCCTCTGCACCCATTGCAGGGCAGCCGAATGCTATTGCATCAAAGCTGTCAAGCTTCTCTGCATCAAACTCATTCGGAGTAAAAAGCTCTGTCTCCGCTCCCTTGTCGGCAGCACCCTTGAGGACTGCCTTTGCCATTGCCTCGGTATTGCCTGTACCGCTCCAATAAACTACTGCTACTTTGCTCATAATATATTTTCCTTTCCTAAATAAATTTATATTCAACCTCATAAGAAGAGAATATCCCGTAAAAATTACTCAGCAGGAAGCAAAACACCCTTGTCCATTCTGTAAACCTTGTCAGCAAGGTCTGAAACTTCCTTTTCGTGAGTATTTATAATAACCGCAGCGCCTTTATCCGCACAAATGCGGAAAAGCTTCATTACAGATGAAGTTGCTTCATCGTCAAGGTCGCTTGTAGGCTCATCGGCAAAGATGAATTGCGGCTCACAGATCAGCGCCCTTGCTAATGACATTCTTCTCATTTCTCCGCCTGATAATTCATTTGCATAAACATTTTTCAGCTCGAGAATTCCAAGCCCGTCAAGCAGGCTTTCGGCTTTTTCTGTAAGGTCGGTTTTACTGCCGTACATCTGTGCGGGGATAAGAACATTTTCAAGCACTGTAAAACTTTTCAGTCCTGTCTGTCCCTGAGGAACTACACCGAACAGTTTATTTCTGATCCGTGAGCGTCTGCTGTCACTCATTTCGTACATATCCTCACCGTCAAGCAGTATACTTCCTTCACTCGGAGACAGCAGACCGCAAAGCATATTCAGAAATGTTGTCTTTCCGCTGCCCGATTTTCCGCCTATTACCGTAATTTTACCGTTCTCTGCCGTAAAATCGGTCTTTTGTACTGCATAAAAGTAATTGGAGCTTTTATTGCTGCGGAAAAACCACCTGCTTGCTCCCTCAGCCTTCAATTCCATCATGCGTCCTCCCTTAACAGCAGACCTGTTTCATTTCCTGTTATTCTCACAGCCGAAAGGAATGCTGTAATAATGCCTGCCGCAGCAGACAGAAACAGACTGCATACACAAATAACGGTATAGCTTGCCGTATCAGGTGTTACAAACGGCAGACCAAGAGAAGCCTTGATAAGTCCGCTCAGCGATATACCTGCAAGCAGTGCCGCAAGCAAACCTGCCAATGCACCTATAACGCTTTCAACAACGGCTTCGGCACACATTATGCCGAACAGAATTCTTTTTGAAGCACCGACAGTTCTCAGCACTGCAAATTCCTTTTTCCTCTCATTGGAAACCATAGCAAATACAGCTATAATAATAACCAGAGACATAACCCAGACAGCACCGACAAGGAATCCCGTCATATTGGAAACACCGCTGAGTCCCTCTGAAACAGAGGATATCATGCTCCTTGAAGATGATGCCATTACCTTAGGAACATGGATATTGATGTCATCTGTAACGTCATTTATATCATAGCCTTCTTTTACCTTTATATGTACCGCAGAAGCAGCACTTGAAGGATCAATTCCCTCAAGGCCGTCTGCCGCTGAAAGCCGTGAAGCGTCCTCAGCCATTTGTTTTACGGTATTCATATTTACATACACAGCACTGTCAAGACCTGTACCTGTTCTGTCAAGAACTGCGGCAACATTATAATTCTTTCCGTAAAAGCGGATAATATGGTCAGCCGGTACGGTTACATCAGCACCTATGACAAGCTGATTATCACCTATTTTTTCGCTGAAGCTTTCTTTTATCCATGACATTACAGTAAAATCCGTATCAGGGTCAAACCCTATTATCTGCACACGGACAGAGCAGCAGCTTGCTTTGGCTGAGGTAAGAAAAAAGCTTTTTGAAGATACTTCTATCCCCTCAATTGTATCAAGCTTTTCAAGCTGTTTTTTATTCATATAATAATTTCCTGTAATGCCCTGCAGAAGTATATCATCTACTGTTCCGTGACCTGACGCAGATGATGGTACGACTATTATATCAGCACCAAGACGAGCCTTATATGCAGAAAGACCGTTCTGCAGGCTGAGTATTATAAAAGCACCCGAAAAAAGCGCAAATGAAAGCAGCATTACAAGGAAAATCATCACAGCCGAACGGAACGGCTTTCCTTTGATATTCTTTAAAGCTGTTCTAATAACAAAGCTCATTTTATTTCTCCGTCTTTTCTCTCTTATGCTTATTTTTATTTACCTGATTAAGATACACGATAATATCAGCTATTGTAACAAACAATAATGCAAGCATGAAAACTGTAGTCCAGAGAGCGGTTCCCTTTTTGCAGGACATAGAAGGATCCGCACAAAGACTAATGATATTGCCGGGGATAAAAAGCAGGAACAGGCTTATGCAGGCAAATGATACACCCATACCTGTCTTGATTTTTTCGTCGGGTATAATAATATGTGCCAGCGACAGTACGGTCAGCAGAATGGCAGCAGCGCCGAGCACTTCTCCTGCCCAATGACAGCTCATGGGCTTTTCTCACATTACCTCACATACAGGGAACCACAGATGAATTCCCAAAAGATACAGCGCAGATATAACAGCCGCCAGAATTTCAGTTACAGACAGCTTGAATTTTTTCTTATTAATAAGCATAAATTTCCTCTTTCCTTTTAATTAAACTTCCTCCGCTGCAAGCTGTTCTATCTTAAAACCATTCGCTACAAGCGCACAGCAAAGCTCCGTACACCTTTTATATTTATCAAAGGTGTTTTTTGCCTTTTCCGCATCTCCGTAGACCTTCCAACAGCCTACGCATTTACAGCCTTCGGCATGGTTTTCTATAAATCCCGACACATCTTCGGGAGGATATCCCAAAAACAGACCTATCTCATGCGGAAAATCCTCGTTCTTTCTAAGGCGCTTCATCAGCTCTGCTAAGCACAGATCAGCATTATCACAACTATAGCCTCTTGAGGAAAGAATACTCTCTGCGGCTCTGTCCTTAAGATCCTTTTTAAGCTTTGACGGTCTGTAAAGATATACAAGCGTCTTATCATTAAGTCTTCTCAGAGGTATCATTCTCAGTCCCTTTGCTGACAGTCTCTTATTGAAGGTACGAAGCGTATCAAGCTCCTCAGCTTTATTTTCAAACCGGTACGAAAACATATTTCCCGTTTTCATTCCCATAATAGTCGGAGAACAGTATTTTACGAGCATCTCCTCGGACATATTATCACCTCGACAGTATTATTCCCTTTTTTATTATATAAAAACATATTCTTTCATGCCTCGACAGGTTTTACGGCTGATAACTGAATAAATAGTTAGATTAGTTTAACTAATATCCTTAAATACAGGTCAGACAAGTTTACGTTCAACTCATCTAACCCTACGATAGTTTAACATATCTAATCATTAATGTCAAGAGAAATACAAAAATAAACAGGCATCGGAGCTGACACCTGTTTAAACAAGGAGCAAAGCTCCAACAAGCTCGCTTGATTGGAGCGAGCGACGCCGTCAACAGACGTCGGGGAGCTTTAGCTCCT
>CACXGH010000119.1 GCA_902767175.1 uncultured Ruminococcus sp. | reverse complement strand
GGGTGTCCGGTGGACACCTCTGCCGAAGGCAGAAGCACCGACCGAGCCGGCAGGCGAGACTCGGGGGACATCGACGCTTGTTATACTACAATTTCCTGCTTTTTGCAAGTATTAGACAAAGAAATATGCTAAAGGCAACACCGCACAATGCTTATGGCCTTCTTATGGTTCAGAACAATCGACAAAAACCGACTGCCTGCGTAAGGCCCGAGGCTTGCTGCCCTTAAAGGCGCCAAGGTTACTTATTGTCGGTGATTTTCTAAACAAAAAAGCACGGATATGACCATCCGTGCTTTACTTGATGTATCGAAGCCCGACTTACAGCAGATGCGCTCTCAGCTCGTCACCGGACTGTGTGCAAAGATAGGCGGGAGGAACATCCAGAACGGTTTTGCAGCCGCGCTGACCCTCGTCGTACATTCTTTTGGCAGCTCTGGCATAAGCAACCAGCACGCTGGTGGTGAATTCCGGGTTGGAATCCAGCGTGAGTCTGTATTCGATGATGTGCTTGTTCTCTTTGTTCACGCCGGTTTTGCCGGAGCGGAATACAAAGCCGCCGTGAGCCATGCCGCTGTGATTCTTTTTGAATTCATCTTCATCAATAAAATGCACGATGGTATTGTAATCGGCAAAGTAGTTGGGCATCTCCTTGATTTCCTTTTCGATTCTGGCCTTGTCGGCGCCCTCCTCAGCCACTACAAAGCATTCTCTCAGATGCTTATCCCTGGTAGAAAGTTCCGGATCCTCACCGCTGCGCACGGCTTCCAGAGCGGCCTCTACCGGAATAGTATATTGCTTGGCGTTCTTTACGCCGTCAATTCTTCTGACAGCGTCGGAATGACCCTGGCTGACGCCCTTGCCCCAGAAGGTATAGTCCTTGCCGTCCGGCAGAATGGCGTTGGCGTATACTCTGTTCAGAGAAAACAAGCCGGGATCCCAGCCGACGGAAATCATACCGATATGTCCGCTTGCCTTGGCGGCGGCGTCCACATTGGCAAAATGCTCCGGAATTCTTGCATGTGTATCAAAGCTGTCGATCACATTGAACAGGGCGGCATATCGGGGCGTCTGTACCGGCAGGTCTGTTGCGCTGCCGCCGCACAGAATCAGTACGTCGATTTTATCCTTCCATTGTTCTATCTCGTTAACACTGACAACCGGAACTCCCTCGGTGATGATTTTGACACCGGCAGGGTCGCGTCTGGTAAACACGGCGGCCAGCTCCATATCTTCAGCGGCTGCAACGGCAATTTCGGTGCCTCTGCCCAGATTGCCATAGCCCAGAATACCAATTCTTGTTTTCATTTTGCAAAACCCCTTTATAAATAAAATCTAAAGTATAGTATAAAAATAATAGTCCCGTATGTCAATACTTTTTTCGGTTAAATGTATATAAGCCGCTATTTTTTTGCAAGTATAATTTATAATCCTTCAGATACAGACTTGTATTCGGGACGATTTTCCTGTATAATGAATATAAAATGAAGAAAAACAAACGTGTTTATGCACAGTGTCCGGAACGGAGGTTTTTTATGACAATCGTTGTATGCCTTGATGATAAAAACGGAATGATGTTCAACAAACGCCGCCAGAGCAAGGACCGCGAGCTTATCCGCAATCTGACCGAGCTGCTGCAGGGGCAGAAGCTGTGGATGCATTCCTACTCCCGGGGTCTGTTTGCCGATGCTGCCGAAGGGATAGAGGTCAGGGATGATTTTCTGACGGCGGCGCCGGACGATGCGGTTTGCTTTGTGGAAAATCAGGATATCCGCCCCCTGTGTCGACAGGCTTGACCGTCTGATTGTTTACCGCTGGAACCGTCATTATCCGTCGGATGTACGCTTTCCGCCGGAGCTGGCGGATTTTACCCTGCAAAGCAGCACCGAGTTCAGGGGAAGCTCGCATGATTTGATTACAAGGGAGGAGTATACCAGATGACAAGGCTGAAAAAAACCACAGCGCTGCTGCTGAGTCTGTTGTGGCTTCTGCTTTTGCCGGCCTGTGAGCATTTGCTGCCGTCCGAAGAAAGCAGTGCGCAGCCGGCAGCGGCAATCAGTGCCGACGGCGACGTAATATATACAGTGGATACGGTTCCGCCGTTTTCGTCTGATGCGTATGTGCCTATCAACGGCAACGTACCCTCCTTTGAAAGCAAGGACTATACTACCAAGGCCTTTGAGCATTACAGCGAGCTGGATGCACTGGGGCGCTGCGGCGTTACCTATGCCTGCGTGTGCTGCGAAACCATGCCCACCGAAAAGCGCGGCAATATCAGTCAGGTAAAGCCCGGCGGCTGGCATTCCGTTCAGTATGTTTTTGTGGACGGCCGGTCGCTGTATAACCGCTGTCATCTGATCGGCTATCAGCTAACGGCCGAAAACGCCAATCCCTGCAATCTGATCACCGGTACACGCTATATGAACACCGAGGGAATGCTGCCCTTTGAAAATATGGTGGCCGACTATGTCAAAGAAACAAACCATCATGTGCTTTATCGCGTTACCCCGATTTTTGACGGCGACAATCTGGTGGCTCGAGGGGTGCAGATGGAGGCCTGTTCCGTGGAGGATAACGGCGAGGGCGTATCGTTCAATGTGTATGCCTATAACAACCAGCCGGGTGTGGTGATTGATTATGCCACCGGCAAAAGCCGTCTGGAATCCGCCTCCGACATATCCGACAGCAAGCAGAAGCGAACCTACATTATCAACAAGAACAATAAAAAGATTCATCTGCCATCATGCGATGCGGTTGCCTCTATCAACAAGAAGAACAAGCAATCCTACACCGGCACCTTGTCCGAGCTTAAACAAAAGGGCTACACCCCCTGCGGCAAATGTCTGGCTGATTCCTGATACAGCTTGTTTTCCGATATCAAACAGCGCGTCCTCTGCGAAGTATTATTCGTAAGAGGGCGCGCTGCTTTTATATGGTTTGATTTTCTGTTCCGCTGCCGTCAAAATGGCCTGTATATTCCAAACAAAGCTGCTGCAGGGCTTGGCAAAGCCCCGCCTTTATCGGGAGCGGTATATTTTTTCATATTCGGTTATCCGATCGGGGCGGTAGCTGTTTGAAAATGTGAAAACTCCGTCAGTTATCTCCGCTACCTTGACGAAGCCGTTTTCGTTGTCGTAGAATACTGTCTTATTACATAGCGGAACGACCCTTGAAAGATAAACGAAACGCTTTTCAAAACGGCGCTTGACGTCATCGGGCGGAATATCATGACCGCCTTTCCGTACACGGTTTGCTATTCGGTATATGCTCTCATATTTGCTGTTCAGTCCGATGTAATACATGGTTATCAGGTAGCCTTTCTCTTTAGCTTGTCTAATGGTATGAAGCGCCTGATGTCCTGATAGTGTGGTTTCCTGAGTAAAGGTCATTCCTTTGTCAAGGCAATTGTCTATTTCTCTTAAAGCGGCTTTTCCTGCTGCTATTTCATTGAAATTATGTGTTTTGGCGATAAGATCCGGATCAATGATATGTCCCAATTCTAACCCCTGACCTTCAAGAACTCCTCTGAAGCTTGTTTTCCCTGTGCCGTCAATTCCTGCAATTATTATGTACTTATTCAACGAAAACACTTCTCTCATTTTGCCAATGCTCATACTTTCGCAATAATAAACCGTCCCTGAAAACAGAGACGGTAATTATCATATTCTGTTATCCGGAACGGTGATTGTTTTGTCGGTTATCATACACCGATAGAAGAAACGGGCTTGTCCTCGTAAATTCTTTCGATAGCTTCGGCAAATACCGGACCTACGGGGAGGACTGTGAACTTATCGAGCATTCTGTCTGCAGGAACAGGAATCGTATCAAGAAGGATAACTTCCTTGATAACGCTGTTCTTGAGACGATCAATTGCAGGGCCGGAAAGAACTGCATGAGTAGCGCCTGCATATACCTCTGTAGCGCCGCCTCTTTCAACAACTGCCTGTGCTGCGTTGCAGAGTGTGCCTGCCGTGTCGATCATATCGTCTACGAGAATGACTTTCTTGCCCTTTACCTCGCCGATGATGTTCATTACCTCTGAGACATTTGCCTTGGGACGGCGCTTGTCTATAATAGCAATGGGGCAGCCGAGACGGGTTGCAAAGTTTCTTGCTCTTGTTACTGAGCCGAGATCAGGAGATACTACAACATAGTCGTCAGGTCTGTCGCCTATCTTCTGCTTGAAGTAGTTAGCAAGGATAGGTGCGCCTACAAGGTGGTCAACGGGAATATTGAAGAAGCCCTGTATCTGGTTTGCATGAAGGTCCATTGTAAGAACACGGTCTGCACCTGCTGTAGTGATAAGGTCAGCTACAAGCTTTGCGGAGATCGGATCTCTTGCCTTTGCTTTTCTGTCCTGACGGGCATAGCCCAAGTAAGGGATAACTGCTGTGATGCTTGCTGCAGAAGCACGCTTCATAGCGTCTATCATGATGAGAAGCTCCATGAGGTTGTCATTTACAGGAGCGCAGGTGGACTGCACTATAAAGCACTCCGCACCTCTTACAGATTCGTGAAGTGAAACAGCTATCTCACCGTCACTGAAGCTCGTTACCTCAGACTTGCCTACAGGTGTTTCCAGACAGGCAGCTATCTGTTCAGCTACGGGTCTGTTGGAATTGCAGGTAAAGATCTTTATGTACTTGCCGTGAAAATTCATTTAACTCGTCTCCCCATTATTATTTTTTGTTGAAAAACTGTTCTTAGATATAATTCACTCAAGTTTATTCTAATACGATTTTGTCGAAAAATCAAGTTTTTCGAGGGTTAACACCCCGAATAAAGAAATAATTGTATCTTTAATGTAAAAAAATCAATTATTTTCTGAATTATGATTTATTATGCACAAATAAAAAACGGTACGGCAGAAACAGATTTTTGGTAAAAAATACTATTTCTGCCGTACTTTAAGGCAAGAGAAATCTGCCTGTGCGGTCGATGGGTTTTATTGGTCTTTGTGTATTGTCTGACCGTCTATCAGAACACCGGGGCCTATCTCGCAGCCTGAGTCTATTACAGCTGCGCCCCTTATTACTGTGGCAGGCAGTATAACTGTGTCTGCGCCTATTGTGACATCAGTGCCTATTATTACACCGTCAGTGCAGGGAATGCTGACACCGTTTTTCATGTGGTCTTCAAGTACCCTTCTGCGTGCTATTTCATTGAGCTGAGAAAGCTGAATGCAGTCGTTAGCTCCAAGTACTGTATCTGGATCGCTGCTTTTGCATACGAGAACGGTTTCACCGCTGCCGCAGATAAGTCCGACCGTGTCTGTAAGATAATATTCACCTGTAACCGGACTTTTCTTAAGCCTGCCGAGAGCGTTCATAAGAATATCGGCATTAAAGCAGTATACCCCTGAGTTTATTTCCTTTATTTTTCTTGTTTCGTCGTCTGCTTCCTTCTCTTCGACAATGGCTTTAAGAGATACATTATCCGGCATTCTGACAACTCTGCCGTAGCCGAAGGGGTTGCTGACCTCTGCGCTGAGTACCGCACAGGCACATTTTTCGCCTGCTGCGAGAACTTCCTTTATAGCATCTTCCGAGACAAAGGGAGCATCGCCGTTGAGTATAAGTACACTGCTGCCGCTGTGATTTTTAAGAAAATCCATAGCCGTCATTACTGCATGACCTGTTCCGAGTCTTTCGGACTGAAATGCGGTTTCTGTTTTAAATGGGAGTGATGAAAGATACTCTTCAACGTATTCCCTTCTGCTGCCTGTAACAACGCATATATCTTCAATTCCTGCTTTTCTAACAGAGTCTATTACCCATCTGAGCATTGGCTTGAAAAGTACTTCAGAGAGCACCTTCGGCTTTGCAGATTTCATTCGTTTTCCTTCGCCGCCTGCAAGTATAACGGCGCAAGCTTTATTGAGCATTATGCTGGCCTCCTTAATAGCTGATAACTCATTATATATTATCATATAAGCCAAAAAAATACAATATTTTAGTAAGCGCTGATTAAATTCAGTGCCTGTATTGTGTCAGCAATTTTTTCGTCCGGTTGTGCAAAAAGACCGCAGGCAGCCTGACGGTTGTCAAGGAATTTTTGTGCAAGATGGCGGAAAAAGGGCGAGCAAGACAGGTGCTGAGCCGTAAGGCATGATTTATTCAGCGATTCCTTTACATTATTGTCACAATACCGCCCGTGATATTTTCTCCGCAGGGGATTATTTCGCTGCCCGATAAATTATAGATATCATCACAGCGGCTTTCAAGTTCTAAAAGCTTTATGCCTTCTTCACTCAGCGGAGGAAGCTTTGACAGAGTTGATATAACGGGCAGAGATGAGCGCCGCTTTATTTCGTGCAGAAGTTCACGGCCGGTACCGTTAAAGCCGAGTATTCTTATATACTGCGGCTTTATAAGATATTCCTCCTTTGTTATTCCTAAAAGCGCATGGGCGAGCGCACGTTTGAGCCGTGCCATTGGATAGCGCTTTGCTTTGACGCTTTTTAGTATGCCTTCGATTGAAACTTCACTGCGCACGGCTTTATATATCCTGTTTTCAAGCCCTTCACTGATGTCTGGCAGTAAGGAAAGTTCTTCCTTTGTCATCGTTCTCAGACGGAAGAGCATTACCGTTTCAAGTCTGCTCAGTCTGCTTTGCCCTTTGGGCGCTTTTGTGTATCCTGAGAAAAGCTCTGCTGCGGGCTTGGGAATATAATCCGAAATATCACCGCCCGAAATATAAAGCTCACGGATAAATGAAGCACTTACTGCGCTTTTGTCTGTTTCCATGCTGTCGTGATCTGCACCGATACGGCATATGGTATTAGGTATTATCCCGCTTTTCAGACGATGCAGAGCCTTGACATATTCTATTCCGAGAATGTTGTTAGGCTTCTGCATTATATCGGCTGTTTCATTGCCGGAAATATTCCTCACGGCTTTTTCACGGGCTGCAGCAAATGTCATTCCTTCAGAGAGCAGCTTTTTGGTTTCTGCAGAGACTTCATTGTCCTCTGCGGCAATGGCTGCCTTTTCGATCATTGAAATGTCTCCGCATTCACTGCCGAAAAACAGACTGTCAGCAATGCCGAGTGAATCAAGCAGAGCAGTACCCCCAAAGGCGAAATGCTCCGCTCCCGAGCAGGCAAATGTGACAGGCAGCTCTATTACTATATCGGCACCGCATATCAGTGCGGCTTTTGTGCGTGTGCGCTTGTCAAAAAGGGCAGGCTCGCCCCTTTGCGTAAAGCTGCCGCTCATGCAGGCAATAATGCAGTCCGCTCCGCTTTTGCGGATAGTATCAAGAAGGTATTTATGCCCCTTGTGGAGAGGGTCAAATTCACATATAAGTGAAGATATTTTCATAGACTTGTTTTTTGCTCCCTGATAGAGTAGGAAATTGTAAAAATTCCTTTTGTTATACAAAAAAATATTGAATTCATTCCGCTTTTGTATTATATTATATATATATAAGGCTTATTTTGCAACAAGCAATAAAAAAACAGGAGGATAAACACAAATGAAAATTCTTGTCATCAATGCAGGAAGCTCTTCAATGAAATATCAGCTCATTGATATGACTGACGAAAGCGTACTTGCAAAAGGAAACTGCGAAAGAATAGGCATTGACGGTCACTTCAAGCACAGCACAGGTGACGGCAGAGTCTTTGAGACCGATGTAACCATGAATAACCACACCGAGGCATTCATTCAGATAAAAAATGCTCTCATCAGTGATAAGTATGGTGTTATCAAGTCACTTGACGAGGTTTCCGCAGTAGGTCACAGAATAGTGCAGGGCGGCTCATTGTTCAGCGAGTCGGTTATTGTAACGGAAGATGTTATAAAGGGTATTGAGAGCCTTATTCCGCTTGCACCGCTTCATAATGCTGCTCATGTACAGGGCATCAGAGCTTGTCTTGAGGTATTCGGAGACAAGGTGCCTGAGGTAGTAGTATTTGATACAGCTTTCCATTCGACCATGCCCGAGAAGGCATTTATCTATCCTGTGCCTTATGAATACTATGAAAAGTATGCTGTACGCCGTTACGGCTTCCACGGCACATCGCACAGATATGTGTCACACCGCTGTGCCGAGCTTATGGGCAGAGACCTCAAGGATATAAAGATGATAACCTGTCATCTCGGCAACGGCTCATCTATCACAGCTATCAAGGATGGCAAGGTAGTAGATACAAGTATGGGACTTACTCCTCTTGACGGTATCATGATGGGTACAAGAACAGGTTCTCTCGATCCTTCTGTTGTTACATTCATTGCAGAACAGGAGCACCTCACAGCAGAGCAGATGGATACAATGCTCAACAAAAAGTCAGGCTTCCTCGGTATTTCAGGTGTATCATCTGACGACCGTGATGTAACGGCTGCTGCAGAGGCAGGCAATGCAAGAGCAAAGCTTGCTATTGATATCCTTGAGTATGATATTCTCAAGTACATAGGCAGCTATACTGCTGTTCTCGGGGGTGTAGATGCTATCGTATTTACAGCAGGTATCGGTGAAAATCAGTGCTCACACCGCAGCTCAGTATGCCATGCTCTTGAGTTCATGGGTGTTAAGATAGACGATGAGCTTAACGAGAAGATGATAAGGGGCAATGAGGGCAAGATATCGGCTCCCGATTCAAAGGTAGATGTATATGTAATTCCCACAAACGAAGAGCTTGTTATTGCAAGAGATACAATGGCTCTCGTTACAAAGTAATGATAAAATAAAACTGCTGCGGCACTGCATGAAAACAGTGCCGCAGCTTTTTTACGGATAAGCGTCAACAGGGCTTGCCGTCTATTGTTTCATTATACCTTACGGACTGTATCCTATATTTCCATGGCTCGCTGCCCTTGGGAAATGTCATAAGGTAAATACATATATCTGATACGAATTCCTCGTCCGATTCGGTGTATGCCACGTCAATATCGTAGGAAACTCTGTCTGAATTGGAGCGCATATTATGAATGTCGATAGCGGTGATGTGGTCAGAGAAACACTCGGCGTGTATGACAAGATCGTTGTATAAAAAGAAGGTGCTGTCGTACTTATCGCTGAAGCCGTGCAGAGCGTTTACGATGAGGTCGTCTGCTTTGTTGATTTCATCGTCTGAGGCTTCTGATTCTTTGCTTAGAAATCTGGTCAGGGTGGGATTGACGGTCTTGTCGGAATAGTACAGGAACAGTTCGTGACTGTCGATAACAATGCCGTCGATATAATAGCTGTCGAATGTCAACTTGCCTGTGCTGATAAAATGATGGCTGTCGTCTCCTTCGGGCAGCTCATAGTCCTCTCTTGAGGAAAAAATGATATATCGGGTATCGGTATCGAGAGGACTCATGAACAGCTTTGAAATGCAGTTGAAAGCTGTACAAAGGATCAGCACTGCCGCCATTAAGATAATATAGAGCTTCTTTTCGGTTCTTCTGCCTTTTTTCCCTGCTGCAATAAAGATGAATGCTCCCGAGCCTGCAAGAAGTGCTATACATAAAAGCTTGAGTGGAAAGCCCGTGCTTTCGGGAACTATAATGGAAATAACAGCAAGACCTGCACAGGCAAGGTAGAGCGGCAGCTGTGAGGCGCTGATTCCCGTAAAGCCTGAGATGAATATCCCGGAGTTGAGCCTGATCAAGACAAAGCCCATTATCATTATGGTAAGCCATGACAGAGTGTATAACAAGCGTCGATGTCCCCCGCCTCTAAAGGCGGCGGGTGCCATACGTCCGTCGGTGGCGGGTTAAAATCCCCCACCGACG